>JBBQQS010000341.1:0-5924 GCA_038215525.1 Bryobacterales bacterium | reverse complement strand
GGAACCAGGACCGAGACCTCCACCCATTGGTCGGCCCGCAGCGTGGCGTTGCCGGTCCAAAGACCCAGGTTGCCGCCGCTCACAAGAGCGAATTCGAGCCGGCCATTCACCAGGCGCAATCGGTAGCCCTGCGTCGGGCGGACCGCGTTGGGGGGCGACGTATACGTCATCTTTTCGAGGATGGTGCGGCTGCCGGCGTTCGCGGAACGCGCACTGCCCGGCTGAAGCCAAAAACCGAAGGAGAAGGGGCCCGTGTCGAAGTTGAGCTTGGGTGTGGCGCCAAGCGTGCGCATGGAGTTGGTGCCTTCCTGAAGCCGCACGCCGCGGCCGACGCGGCCAACGCCGCGGGTGATATTACCCGCGATCACCATCGGTTCGTTTGGGGCGAGGCCGGAATCGTCAAAGGGTCCTGTCGCGTTCTCGAAGCGAAACCAACTCAGTAGGCCGGGAGGGGCGGCCACGCAGCCCTGATCATTGCGTCTGCAATAGCCGGTGCCCGCGGCGTCGAACATCGATTGCACTTCGGCGGCGCTGAGCGTGGAGTTAAAGATGGCGAGTTCGTCGATCGCGCCGATGGTGTCGGAAGTTTCCGCGCTAAAGGCGCCCACGTGCAGGGGGCTCCCGCTGCTGATGCTCGCGAGCGGCATCGGTCCCCGGGCCGCGCCGAGCGTCTCGAGCGCGCCTTCGACATAGAGCGCGGGCGCGGCGACGCCACGGTCGACTACGGCGGCGACGTGGTGCCAGCGGCCATCGTCGAGCCGCGTGCGATTGGCGGTCCAGAAGCTGGCCGCACTCCGAGGAGAGCCGGCCGGGGCGATTTGGAGACGTAGAAAGCCATCTTCGAGAAGCAGGCTGTAACCGCCGCCGGAGCCACGGTCGTCACCGTGCTTGTCGAGAATGGCTCGGCGGCTGACGCTGGAAGGGAAATAACGGATCCAGGCCGCCAAGGCGAAGTTGCCGAGGCCGGCATCCAGTTCGGCGGCCCCATCGAGGGTGCGGAGCCCTCCGCCGGGTGCGGTGCGCACGAATTGCGCGGCGAGCCCAATTTGGCCGACGATCTGTTCCGTGCTACCGGAGAGGAAGTTGTTTTGTGCGGCTCGATCGTTCCAAACCAGCCCCGAGACCTCCTCGAATCCATACCAGCCGACCATGCTGCGACGCGCCGAGACGGCCGAACAGACGGGGGGGCGGCATTGGCCGGCGGGGCCGGCCGCGAAGAGGTTCCGCGCTTCGAACGGCAGTAAGGCGCGGCCGTAGAATTGCACTTCGTCAAGGTCGCCCACGAATTTGGCGGGGCTGGTTTGGTCGCCCCCAATGCGCAGCGGGCGCACCGATTGGATCGCGCCGACGTATCCTTCGATGGAGGTGAACTGGTTGTCGGTTTCGCTGGCCGGGTCAATGGCGAAGGTAACGCGGCCCAAGGCGCGATCGACGCTGACCACGACAAAGTGCCATTCGCCATCGTTAATCTTCTTCAAGTTAAAGGCCGAGAAGCCCTCGTAGAAATACGGCAGCGCCGAGCCCATTAAGAGTTGCAGGTGGCCGACCGAGGAGACCGCGATGGCCCAGCCCTGCGGCGTGCGGCAGCCGCCGGCCGTGCCGATGCACCGCTTATCCACGAAAACCGCGCCCGTGTTCGTGGTGCGGATCCACAGGCTGGCGCTAAAGTTCTGCGTCGGGTAATTAAACGCCGTGCTGTTGGTGATCTCGAGGAAACTACCGCCGTTGAAGCGTAGGGCGGAGGAGACGACACCGGGTATAGTGACGGGATTGCCGAAGGACGCAGCCTCAGGACCAAGGTTGCCGACACTGGGCGTGCTCGCCCCCAACGCCAGGGGCGCCTCAAAGTCGTACCAACCGTCCAGATTGGCCAAAACCGGAAGACAGAAAGACGCTTGCTCTGGTCGGGGCACGTCGGCGCCGATGTCGGAAGCTTGCCCCAGCAGGCGAAGCGCTAAGCAGAACAAGGGACAAATTGCCCGCAGACGAGGGGACCGCCTGCGAGACGACTCCCCGCGCCGGCTTGCGCCAGCGCGGAGGGAATTTTCCCACATGGGATTACTATAGCGCGAAAGGGGGTTCCAAAATGGAACGCCTAGGACTTTTCCCTTAGTACTCCTGAGGAGCGGCTAAGGTGTTCGCCTTAGCCGATGAGTTTCAGGGCAAGATGCCCTTCGGTCTCCCCTCCGAGATCTCGCCGCACTGTTTCAGCGACAGGCGCTGGTTCTCCTGGTAGTCGTCCTGCCGGTCAACCCCCAGATTGTAGGTACGCATGGAGACATTTGGGGGAACCTGCCACGCCCAGGCTGCTGGACAAGCCGCGGAGGAAGCGCTGTCTGAGCCCAGAGTCAGTAGACCCAGCTAAAGCGAGATTCATGCCGGCGGCTATTTCACGATTACCTCGGCATGATCGTCACTCCGGAAGAGCGAGGCGGGCAGGCCTTCGCTGTTGACGAGGTTGGCCTCGGCGGGGTTATTCTCCCAGGCGTAGCGGACGGCCCGCGGGTCGGGAACTTGGGGGCTGGAGACCACCACCGTGGCGCCCTCAATGCGCGCTTCGGCGGGGACGTAAAGGCCATCGGTGCCGGCGATCGTAAAGCCTATGGCGGGTCCGCCGCCGCGGGTCTTCAGGCCACTGCCCGCGTGCTGGAACCAAACGCGCAGCGCGTTGCCCTCCCTCGTCGTTTGGCGGTAAAGCGGGCTCGACCAAACGAAGCCACTCTCCCCGTAAGCGACATGCCGGGCCACTAGAGCCAGGCGCTTCGCAACGTCCTGCTTGTTCTTCGGATGGATGTCCTTGTCTTCGCCGATGTCGTTGATGACGGCCATACCGGTGCCGCGCAGCGCCAGGGCTTTCATCTGGCCTTCCTGCACCTTCATCCAATGGCCGTTCTTCGAAGCGTTGCCGAAGTTGGCCAGCTGGACCCAGAAAAACGGGAAGTCACCTTGGCCAAACGCGCGGCGCCAATCCTGCACCAGGGTCGTCATCGCTTCGCCATAGATGTGGCCCTGGCCGCGTCCGGCTTCGGTTTCGCCTTGGTACCAAAGGGCGCCCTTGATGGTGTATTTCACGATCGGGGCGAGCATGCCGTTATAAAGTGTCGACGGCTCGTGCGGATTGCCCGGACCCATGGGCGCACCCGGGCGCGCGCCGGACTTGCCCCCGTCTTCCCACTTCTTCAACCGTTGCTCATACTGGGTTTGGTGGTCCGGATACTTGGCAATCACCTCGGCCCAGAAGGTGTTGAAGGGCAGCAGGCGGGCGTTCGCGCTCAACGCCGGGCCGCTCATCCAGGCGGCGATCGGCGTGCCGCCCCAGGAGGTATGGATCAGACCCATCGGCACCTTGAGGTCCTGGTTCAGTTGCCGGCCGAAGTAGTACATCACCGCCGAGAAGTTGCGCACCGTCTCCGGCGTGCAAACCACCCACTTGGCTTGTACGTCGCCTACCGGCACGTTGGATGGCTTGCGCGGCACAAAGAAGAGGCGGATTTCGGCGTTGTCAGCGCCGGCGATCTCCTGCTCGGCATTGTTCGTCTGCCGGACTTCCCACTGCATGTTCGACTGCCCGGAGCCCACCCAAACGTCGCCCACCAGGACGTCGGTTACCGTGAGCGAGTTATTCCCCTTAATGGTCATCTCCGCGGCGGCGGCTGCCTTCATCGGCGCGAGCCAGACTTCCCAGCGTCCCAGAGCATCGGCGTTGGTCTGCGCGGATTGGCCGCGGAACCCAACCGTGATGGCCTCGCCGGAGGTGGCGCTACCGAAGATGCGCACCGGGGCGTCGCGTTGGAGCAACATGTGGTCGCCGATCAAGGCGGGCAGCTTGACGTCAGCCAGGCACAGGAAGGAGCCGAGCGTGAGCGCGGCGAAGAGTTTGTATTGCATGCGTGGGAAGATTATATCCCTTCAGCCGTCCGCTGGTAGCGATATACTGCGAAGCGTCATGAACCGACGTACCTTCTTACAGACTCTCTCCGTGGCCGGCGCCGCGCACATCGGGCGGACGCCCTCCGAGGCGGCGTTGCCCAAGGCGAAAATCACCCGCGTGCGCATTTATGAGCCGCCGAATCTGAATCAACTCTTCAACCAAAGCACCATGATCGCGACGGTAGAAACCGACAACGGCTTGGTGGGCATCGGCGAGGGCGGGTCCAAAGATACGCTGGAGCAATGCGCGGGCACTTTGATCGGCAAAAATCCCTTTAAGATCGAAGCCATCTGGCAGGAGATGTACATTGCCTGGTTCTATCCACCGGGCCGGGAGAAAGTGCATGCCTTGGGGGCGCTCGATATGGCGCTCTGGGACATTAAGGGCAAAGCCCTGGGGATGCCAGTGCATGAGTTACTCGGCGGTACGGTGCGGAATCACCTGGAGTGTTACGCCACCGGCGGTGTGCAGCGTCCGGCCGGGTCGCCGCCGCTGTCGTTGGGAGACCGGGCCAAGGCCACCATGGATGCGGGCTATCGTGCCTTCCGCATGGGCGCGGGCGATACGCGCGAGGGCGCGGTGTTTAATACGCACGAGCGGGTGCGCAAGGTGGCGGCGGACTGCAAGGAAGTGCGACAGGCGATCGGCAAAGATGGCGATTGGTGTATCGACTTCCACCAGCGGTTCGACTATAGCGACGCCCTGCGCGCCTGCCGTCTGATTGAGGAATTCGAGCCTTACTTTGTCGAAGATCCGGTCCGCGATGAACACGCGCACCAGGACTTACCGAAGTTACGGCTGATGACCAGCGTGCCGTTAACTCATGGCGAAGAGTGGGGTCAGCGCTACGACTTTAACAAGTTAGTCGAGAACCACGATATCGACTATATTCGTGCCACCCTGCCTAACGTGGGCGGCATTACCGAGATGATGAAGATCGCCGCCATCTGCGAAACGCATGCCGTGGGTATCATTCCGCATTTCACCGGGCCCATTTCGACGGCCGCGCTGGTGAACTCGCTCTCTACTTATGCCGGTCCGGTAATTATGGAATATAACTACGGCGGGCGTCCGATTGCGCACTTACCCGAGTGCCTGGACTTTAAGGACGGAAAGGCGCTCATCAATGACCGCCCCGGCTTGGGCGTCCGGGCCGATTTGACGAAATGTAAGTTAATCGGCGAAGTGACTCAGCCCGGTCGGAAAAATGTCTTCTATCGGCCGGATGGCTCTTTGACGCATTGGTAAGCTAACCCCAACTCCATCCCCTCCACCAGAACGCCAGCTACCGGCAAACTCTCCAGACGACCGGAAGGACTAACCGGATCTTCCATCGTCCCAAGAGAGTTTGCTTCGATCACCAATCTGCTCGCCCCGTGGCCCGGGCTTGCCTTTTATGAGACCTGAGAACGAAGTACCGTATTTGACCCTGTTCCCAGTTGACCCTTGTGCTGATTTCACTCGTGTGATAAAACATCCAATCAGGTTATACATGCGAACGCTCACTTACTCCCTGCTGTTATGCCTCCTCTCCACCATGGCCCTGGCTCAAGGCGAACGAGCCACCGTCACCGGAACCGTCTCCGATCCCTCCGGCGCCATCGTGCCCGCCGTGGCGATCACCATCCGCAATCTTGAGACCAACGTCACTTCCCGCACTACCACCAACTCCGCCGGCCTCTTCTACCTACCCGCACTCTCCCCCGGCGCATACGACATCAACGCTGAAAAAGCTGGCTTTCGTCCCTCCCGCGTTTTGAACCTTCGCCTCACCGTAGGGCTCACGGCAACTGTCGCCATTACTCTCGAAGTCGGCACGGTCACTCAGGCCCTCGAAGTCACTGCATCTTCTGTCCAACTCGAAGCCCAAACCTCCGGTCTTGGCAAAGTCGTCGAACAGCGTCGAGTCGTCGAACTCCCGCTCCTGGGCCGCAACCCTCTCGCCCTCGCGGCCACCGCTCCCGGAGTCCTCCCCACCAGCGGCCAACGCGGC
>JBBQQS010000340.1:0-5926 GCA_038215525.1 Bryobacterales bacterium | reverse complement strand
GCTCGGCCAAACGTACCCAAAAGCTCTACCAGCACCGGAGAGAAAGGAGGCAGCTCAGTTAACCGGTCAAGAATCTGTGCTTCAGAATGAACAACGCGCATGAAGACCTTATCGGCGCCTCCGCTGACTTTTGCGTCGAATTTCCGAAGCCCCTTCATTTATCTGACCGAAATCTGTCATGATGGCCTGTCGCCCTCAACCTGCCGAGTAACGCGGCGGGAAGTCCCGGATTCGGCCCTGTGCGATCTCAGTCACAGCAAATTCCACTCTCCGCTAAGCTATTGCAAAGCAGGCACTTTCCCCCATTCGCGCGCCCCACCCGGCCACCGCTTTTTTGCGCCCCCATGCCAAAATGGAATCATGCCCACCCCGGCCACAACCCGAGCGACCACACCCCGATCTCCCCCTCAACCAAAATTCAATAGAATCAATAACTCCCCGCTTCGTTTCGTAAACGGCCATGCAATGCTAACGGATGCCCCGGCGATCTCGCGGCTTTCGCGAGGATGCTTTTTTTAGGACCTACCCACCACAAACGCCTCAATGAGGTGATCGCCCTCCTGTTTCTTGCAGCAGGGCTGTACGTTTTCCTCAGTCTGATCTCCTACCAGAGTACTGACCCGTCCTGGAACGCGGTTACCAGCGTCGTGCGCGCTGAGAACCTCATGGGCCGGCTGGGCGCGCACATCGCCGACCTGTGCTTCCAGATCCTCGGCCTGGCCAGCTTTGTGCTGCCCCCGCTATTGGGAATGCTCGGCTGGAAGTGGTTGTTTTCAAAGCCGATTGAAACGCCTTGGGCCAAGCTGGGTGGCGCCGTCCTCTTGATCGCGGCCGGCAGCGTCGGCTTGTCGCTCGCCCCCAGCCTGCGCATGTTCGCCTCGAACATCCCGGCCGGCGGCTTGATGGGCTTTCTGCTGGCCGAGTACCTGATTGACTCGATGAACGTCGCCGGCGCGGCGCTGGTGACGCTGCTGCTGCTGTTCATGTCGCTGTATCTGATTTCCACCTTCTCCGTCCAAGTGATCGTCGACTGGCTGACGGGCCCCATCCGTTGGCTTCGTTTCGTCTGGGACGGGATCACCAGCATCCGGCTGACGCCCCGCAGAACGGCGCCTATGGCCGCTCGTGCGGCCACGGATGGGGATGCCCGAATTGTGGACCCCTTCGGTGGTGCCACTACGAAGCCCAAGGCGCGCGCCGCTGCCGCGACTCAGGGGAACCTGCTCGAGATGCTCCCTCCCCCCGCATCTGTGCCGGCTCCCTTGAGCGATGACGACGAGCGCGCGCCCTGGGAAGATGAGCCCGAATCGGACGAGATTCCGATCCGGGTGTTGGAGGATTCGCCGGCGGCTGCGATGCGCGGTGAGATGCCCGCCACGCCGGTCGCCTTCGGCAGTGTAGCTGCCGTGCAGATGCCAGGAAAACCGCCGCGCAAGCCCACCCGGCAGGCGGCGCATTTCGAGCTGCCGTCCACCAGCTTGCTTAACGAGCCACCGGAGCGCAACGGCTTCGACGCGCAGGAATTGAAGGAAACTGCCGCCAGCATCACGACGAAGCTCAAAGAGTTTAACGTCCTGGGCAGTGTGGTGCAGATCAATCCGGGCCCGGTGGTGACAACGTTTGAGTTTCGCCCCGAGGCCGGCATCAAGGTCAGTAAGATCACCACGTTGACCGAGGATTTGAGCCTGGGTTTGGAAGCCGAGTCGATTTTGATTGACCGCATTCCCGGCAAAAGCACGGTGGGCGTGGAAGTGCCGAACCGGCGCCGCGAGATGATCAGCTTGCGGCAGATGATTGAGAGCGAAGAATTTCAGAATTCGCCGTCGCGCTTGACGATTGCGATGGGTAAGGATATTAGCGGCCGGATTAAGGTTTTTCAGTTAGAGACCATGCCGCACTTACTCGTGGCCGGCTCCACCGGCTCCGGTAAGTCGGTGATGCTCAATGCGCTGATCATGAGTATCTTGTATAAGTCGACGCCCGAGGAAGTGCGCATGATCCTCGTCGACCCCAAGCGCGTCGAAATGGGCATGTACGAGGGAATTCCGCACTTACTCACGCCCGTAATTACTGACCCGCGCAAGGCGACGAATGCCCTGCGCAACGCCGTGCTCGAGATGGAACGGCGCTTGAAGTTACTTGCCGAACGTGGCGTACGGAATATCGATCAATACAACAAGAAGATGCGAATCATGGCCGATACGCCGCGCAATCTCTTTGAAGAAGAGGGTGAAGAAGAGATCGACTTACGGCCGCTGCCCTATATTCTGATCGTGATCGACGAGTTAGCCGACTTGATGATGCTGGAGCGGGCGAACGTCGAAGAATCGGTGGCCCGCTTGGCGCAGATGGCACGCGCCGTCGGCATGCACTTAGTGCTGGCCACGCAGCGGCCTTCGGTTGACGTAATTACGGGCTTAATTAAAGCGAATTTCCCCGCGCGTATTAGTTTCCGCGTGGCAACTCGCGTTGACTCGCGTACCGTGCTCGATGTGATGGGCGCCGAGCACTTACTCGGCAAAGGCGACATGCTCTGTTTGCCGCCCGGCTCCAGCCGCTTAGTCCGCTTCCACGGAGCCTTTGTCACCGAGCAGGAAGTCTTCGGCGTCGTGGATTTCTGGAAGCAGCAGGCTCGTCCCGAATACGACCAGACCTATCTGATTGCGCCGCCCGCGGACGACGACGCCGAACCGGGCGACGAAGAAGAGGCCGAGCGCGACCAGATGTACGAAGAGGCCGTGAAAGTGGTCTGCGACGTGGGCAAAGCGTCGACGTCGGTGCTCCAACGCCGCCTGCGTTTAGGCTACGGCCGCGCCGCCCGCATCCTCGACATGATGCAACGCGAAGGCATCATCGGCCCCCCCGACGGCAGCCGCCCCCGCGACGTCCTCCGCACCCCGGACTGGGTGAACCGCGTCGACGACCCGGAGATGCCGCACTTGTAGTTGGTTGTCATTCGTAAGTGGCGGGCTACAATTGTCTTGTATGACCCGTTGCCAATTAGTGTTCACTCTGATCCTGTCATCCGTTGTGGTGCAGGCATCTTAGGCTGCCAAGCCCTCTACTCCGGAAGATCGGGCGAAGGCAGTAGCGTCGGCTCGTTCGTTGGAATCAGATCCATTGGGGCCGGGGCCAAAGAGCATCGCAGGTGCCTGAGTGGGATCGAAGAAGAACTACGCTTCGGAGTTAGTAACCCAACTCGCCTTGGCGTCGGCAGCCTTTGTCATTGAGCATCCGGACAGAGCGAAGGCGGACGCGGAGGTCTATCAGGCTCGTTTGGATGGCTCTTTGCGAGCCTATGAGTCGATCGTGAAGGCGAAACCGAAAGCGAATTAGCCTTTTCTGGACGAATTGCTGGTCAAGCGGTACAAGGGCGAGTTAACCGTTTACGTTCACCAGGTGGAATGTAAGTGAAGCGTTTACCCTCAGTCGCAGCCGCAGTCAAAGGCGAACCTGAGGGCAACGCAGATCTCGTCCATCCGCTCCGGCCTAGGTGGGCAACGCGAAGTCCGAGGTCCGACTGTTTTACCGTCATGGTGTTGTGTAGCTTAACCACGCAAGGCCCTTTCATCCCATCCTCAGAGCCCAGTAGTACCTCCGACGCCGCACCGCGAATCGACGAAGAGATCGGTGCTACCGTCACAGTGGAAAGCTTGTTTACCACATCTCCCCGGGTCAGAATCACCACCGGCCGGCGCTTATCCAGCGGGTTAAAGGGGAAGAGGTAGACGTCGCCGCGCTCTAGTCTTCGGGCCAAGCGGCGTACTCCGCGGGAATGAGCTCATCTTCGGTCTGCGGGTGATCCCGATAGGCCTTCATCTCCTGGGCGATCATCTGTTCTTTGCGCAGATGCTTCAGGTGACTCTGGAGCGCTTGCCGGACTAGGGCCGAGCGATTGATCTTTTCGTTTTTCGCCGCCGCGTCAGCAGCAGCGAGAAGCTCGTTGTCGAGGACGATTTGGATAGTGGCCATAGTGTGGAGTCTTTTGGAGAGTGTACTACACAGTCTGGCGGCGCCCGATACATTCATGCGACGATAAGGTTAATAGTCGGTGACATCTGACCGATAATCCTACGATGGCCGTTCTCGCTTTAGAATTCCTCGCCCTCTTCGTGCTGACCCCCAGTGCACTCGCTCTGGGTTGGATTCCGGCGCGGCCGGTGCCGTTGTTGATGCTGGTAACGGTCGGTCTGTGGGCCATCCTGCGGCGCACAGACTCGGGATTCGATTGGCGCATGGTCCTGCATCTGCCTCGTTGGACCCAGCCAATGCGGACCATCGTCTTGCGTTTTGCGGCCTTGGCGGCACTGTTGGGAGCTGGAGTGGCGATCTGGCGGCCGTTCCTGCTCTTTGACCTGCTGCGGACCCAACCCATTTTCTGGGTGGCCTTGATGGTGCTTTATCCCCTACTGTCCGTGTTGCCCCAGGAGTTCCTCTTCCGGGCCTTCTTCTTCCATCGCTACCGGCCGCTGTTTGGCGAAGGCGCGGGGATTGTGCTGGCCAGCGCGGTGGCGTTTGGCTTCGTCCACATCATCTTCGGCAACTGGCTGGCCGTGGTGCTGAGTTTCTTCGGCGGTCTCTTATTTGCGACGACTTACCGGCTGAATCGCTCGATGCCGCTGGTGTGGTTGGAACATGCGTTGTTCGGCAATCTGATCTTCACCATCGGGTTGGGGCGGTACTTTTCGTCAGGCGCGTTGGGCTAAAGCAGCGGCAGTGTGATAGCGCAGCCCACGGCGGCGCGGCAAGGGGTCCGGGCGCGTAGAAGCAGAACAGCTGATAGCCGTCGCCATTCTGCTGCCAAGTTACCGTGCACTTCGTACCAACTAAATGCCCGCCACAATGACGAATATTCCAGCTTCCAGTTGCGGTAGCAGGCGTTCGAAGCGGTGCCGGTCTTGTGCGGGGTTGTGGCTCGAAACCAGGAAGACGCGGTTGCCATGAGTGACGCCGGCAGTGACGGTGAATTCACTGCTGGCGGCTTGAGTGATGCCCTTGGTTTCGGGTTCACCGGACATGAGAATCACGGACGCGATTTCGCCCTTGTGTTCGTAAGCCAAGTGCGTGAGGAGGTGGCCTTCATAGGTGCAACGGTGCGACTCGACGAGGCGGTAGCCGGAGAGTAAGTTGGGCAAGGCGACATCGCTGGGTTGAGAATGGACGACTCGACGGCGGCGCAAAGTGCATTCGAGATGGTCGCCCAGGGCGAGGCGGAAGGGGCGTCCGACTTGGCTAAGCTGTTCTTCGACGTCGCGGCCCATGAGTTTTCCGGGAGCTTGGGAACTGGCGATGAAGGTGAGCAGACCGATGACGGCGGCCAGTTGGATTTGGCGGCCGAAGGGAAAGGCGGGCTGGGGAGCGGGAAGGGAGGTGCGGATTTTGACTCGCAAGGCAGGGTCGAGGGGAATTTGGCGCACGGCTTGCCGTAGACGCCGATTGGCTTCCTGCTGGACCTCGGGGATTCTGTGCGGCTGAGCCATGGTCAACAGCGGAATCCGGACGAGGGCGCGGTTTATTCCGCGAGGAGGTCCTGGAAGCGCCGGCAGAAGCGGCAAAAGGAGGGGGAATGCTGGCGGGCGAGGTGGAGGTCCATCTTTTGGGTCAGACCGGCTTGGTGCGCGGTAGGCGAGTAGTCTTTTCGTAGTAACCGCTTGGCATCACGAATCGACTCGAAGTTAGGGGGACGAGACGGATCAGCGGCTACCAGCCAATGCTCGAATTCCATGTGCGCAAGACTCACCAGGATACGTCGGTCTGGCCGTGCCAGGTTGGCTCTTTTTGTAAGCTCTGGACCCAATTCACAGACTTTATCTTCGTCGGCGTCGATGAGCACCAAAATTAGACCGGCCTCGCCAGCGAACTTAGCCGCCGTCTGAATCTCTCGCTCGAATTCTCCCGACCTTACAAGCGACGACCGATTTCTCCT
>JBBQQS010000339.1:0-5929 GCA_038215525.1 Bryobacterales bacterium | reverse complement strand
ACCTCGGCCACCATCACCTGTGCCAACATCGGCAATGCGGCCAAAACCAAAAGCCAAAACGCCATATCCCATTATCTTTTCCCAGGCTCCTGGTCGGCGGCAATGGCGGATCGGACGATTCCGTTGTATTATCCGACCATGGCGACACGGTTTCCCATCTCGCTCTACAGTACCGCCAATCCGGTCCACCAGGAGGTCTTCTATACCGTGCCGCGCGCCGGCCACATGATCGGCGACGTGGACCACCACATCCGGCGCCAGCATTTCCCCGGCCACGAGCTGATTTATTGCCTGAAAGGTAACGGTTGGGCCCGCATCGAGGGCTCGACGCACCGGGTCAATCCCGGTGAACTGGTCTGGATCAACTGCCACCATCCGCACGAGCATGGTGCCGCGGCCAAAGACCCCTGGGAGGTCCTCTGGGTGCGTGTAGAGGGGCCGAGGTTGGAGCAAATGTGTACTATGCTCTCCGCGGGGGCGGATCCTGTCTTTACTGTTCCCGACCTGAAGGCGACCTACGAGGAGATCTTTGCCTTGCTCGCCAGCGGGGCGCCGGAGTCCGCTCCCTTACTGCACGCCGCCGTTGCACGCTTGCTCTGCCTGATTTGTTGCGCCCGGCATCAAGGCACCGACACCGAAGCCAACGTCCCGACGCCGGTACGCCGGGCGGTGGAACGCATGAAGCTGTTCTACTTCGAGCCCCACAACGTGGAAGGATTGGCGGCCGTGGCCGGGATGAGCCCTTCGCACTTCTCGCGCGCCTTCAAGGCGGCGTTTGGCACCAGCCCCATTGATTGGTTGCGCCGCGAACGCATCAGCCAAGCCAAACGCCGCCTGGGCGATACAGCCGACCCCATTCAATGGATCGCCGAGGTCGTCGGATATCGCGATCGTTTCTTCTTCAGCAAGGACTTCAAGAAGCTCACCGGCCTGACGCCCACTCAGTTTCGGGAGCGAGAGTTCCGAGAGCGCGGGCAGGCTTAGCCCAGCCCGGGACGGCCAACCACCGCACTATGCGCTGCACATCATGGATCGTCAAGATTTTCTCACGGCGATGGGCTAAAAGTAATGGTCCTCTGCCAAATTGGTCAACTTCTTCTACCCAAGGTGCCGAGACAGCCGCAGCGCCAGCGCCACCAAGGTCCGCACCGGGTTTGCCGCCGAACTGAACGGCATCACTGACATATCGCAGACGTACAGTTTATCGGTGCCCGCCAGTTGCAGATCTTCATCCACTACCGAAGCTTCCGCAAACGGCAGGTTGTAAGCGGGCCGATAAGGCATCCGCAAAGTACCGGCTGCATGATGCACCGTACCACAGCCGAACCCCTTGCCGCCGTCGCCATAGCGGCCATCCGGATGCGCTGCCTGGCCGTTTTGGCCAAATTGACGAAAGATCCTATCGGCCACGCCATTCATCACGTCGAATATCTGCCCATAGTCCTTCCGCCAACCGGCCAGTGCCGGAAAGCGCACATCCCGCAAGTTATCCATCCAACTCAGATTGCGAAAGTGAATTTCCGGAACGTAGCCAAAGGGAGTGGCTGCCGCAATGGCATTCCCGTCATCCAAACAGTTCCCAAAGCTGAATTTGATATCCACCCGCGAAGCGCCGCTGGGCGCTGGCACCCCTGGCGCGCTTGGGTCGTTTTCCCGCAGGTGCCAATACTCGTGGTTCACGTTCATCTCGACATTAAAGGGGAAGCGGATCTGTTCCGGATGATCACGGTCGCGCAGGCCCTTCGAATAAAGCACTATCTTCGCGTGTGCCGACTTCGGAATAGCCACCGGACCCAGATTCGTCACGTTCGCCGCCAACTCATTCGAAGTGGGATGGTCTGTCAATCCACGCCCCAATAGATCTTTGGTTGCCTGTGGCAGCCACGGATACATGCTTGACCGCCGCAACAGTTTCGGGCTCTCAATTGAGCCGCCCGCCAACACCACCGTCCCCGCCCGGAATGTCCTGGTCTGGCCAGACAAAGTATTACGCACCAAGAGCGCAAAATGCGTCCCATGATTCTGCACATCTTCCGCAAAGTAATTCAGCAGCAGATGCAACCCCGGGCCGTCACCATGGCTGACTCCTGGAGTTAACCCTGCCTGATTGATCAGTAACTCCGCCGTGTTGAAAACGCCGGTCGGCTCGGTGAAGAACTGATCGTGCGGCACACCATCGGCCGTTAGATAGGGTTGATGCAGCGCCCGCGGGGTCTCTTCAATCACAAAATCATCTGCCAGGTCGCTTCGCCGTAGTTGCGCCACCATGGCTTGCGCAGTGGTGCCCATTGTCCGGGACTCGTTCATGATCCCGCCCGCTTCCTTCAGCCAACCATCCGCCAACTCCTGCCGCACCCGTGGCGGAAAAAACTCCAACTCCCACTTCTGCGCCGAAGGAATCAAGCCCGACCAAAAAATCGACCGCCCTCCCAGATTCAATTGCGGCTTCTCGCCAATGAAGTTTTCGCTGTTTTTGTTGCCGGTTTGGTAGAACGTGTCGCACCCAAAATGTTTCGCGATGCTGGCGTTGGGAAATCGGCACATGTTGTAGACATGCGTCGGATAGAGGAACGAGCCCGCCTCCAGAACCAGGATCCGCTTGTGGCCGCCCATGCGGTCGGCCAAAGCATCCGCCAGCACCCCGCCGCCCATGCCACTGCCCACGATGATGATATCGAAATCGTCACGCGGACCCATGTATTGCAGGAACAATCGCTGCTGGGCTTCACTGGACTGCGAAACAAGATTCACATATTGGGAACTGTCAAAGCTCATCGCCACAAACTCCTAACTCTTCGTGCCAGTCCTCCAATATAGCCTCCAATATAGCCTCCAATATAGCCAGAGCCCGTGTCGAACGTGTGACGAGCGAGCAGCGTTGCTAAATTTTCCATCTCGGTGCCCTTAGCCGGTAGGGCCGGCGGCGATTATGGCCTTCGCGACGGCAGGCGCACCCCCCCCTCCCCGGCAAAGGTAAATGGGTCAAGCCAACTGCCCCGCGTGCCGTAGCGGACTCGGCCTCTACCTTCTCGCCTTGAATGCTCTTCCTTGCGGCGGACGGGGACTGTCTAGGACGAAAATACGGCACGTGCTGTCGATTAAGCTGAGGAAGAACTCCCGGTCCTCGTCGCTGTAGAAGACTCGTTGTCGATAATTCCCTCGCTACGTGATGTGCAGCGCATAATTCGGAGGCGCGAAACTTGGTTTTCGGGGCATTCACTAATCAGTGCTTTCGCCGCCAATTCCTCTCATTTATTTTCTAAAAAAGATGAACAAGATGAGTGGGGTGCGCATTGGGGTACCCTTTCCTGATCCGCGGAAACGTACGATCCCCCTCTTTCACGGATTTCCTATTCCTAAGTTGGTTCAGCATGACACACCGGCTTCTCGACCTATTGGTCCCTGCAAAAGCGTCTGCTACTATCCGCCGGCGTCGGTGCCCCGCAATTAGATGAGACAATGTTATCTCTTGAAGTTTTCCGTGGCTTGAAGTATCCTAAGAATTAGTGACGCAAGCATTCCAACCCGCAATCCATCTCCAACGTGAGTGGCATCCCCATCACTTGGCACACGGTGTGACCTAACCGGCTTGGAATAATTCCATTTTCCAGCGGGGGGGCCACTACGTGGCCGCCCTTTTTGATTTTTCCGGGCATTTCTATGGAATAGACGGCGACGGGGCATTGGCCCCGACGCTATAAGCCTGAGGTGCGTTCATGAGTCAGATACTTTGGTGACCAAGTAACACAATTTGATCGTTCGACATGTGGCCGTAGCCTAGTGGCTGAGGCAGCAGGCTGTGAACCTGCCTACGAGGGTTCAATTCCCTTCGGCCACCCCAATTTTTCACCGAGGTCGTTCTACGGCCGGCGGAGGTCTTTGAAACCTTCGTCTTGCGAGTGCGAGTGAGTTACGCCGGGATGCTCCTGGGAGAGCAGCTTGATTCCAACCCAAGCCTATGGGGTTCAAATCCTCATCCCGGTGCCAAATCTTGGTAAGTAGGGGCATCGCCGGCGGGGTGCTCCGACTTAGGATCGACGTTTCCGGTAACGCTAATTCCTACCAATAACATAGACGGATTTCGGCAGGCCCCGAAATGCGGTGGTCCCGGACCCCACCGCATTTTCGAGCCATCCGAAGCAGTGAGATCTGCTGGCAGCTTGTCGCGGGCAAAGCTGTTGACGGCAACACGAGTAACCTTAAGCAAGGGCGTGGGCAAACACACCTGGAAAACAGGACCACCCACGGGATACACCGGGGCGGTACACCTTCCCCAAGTACTTCCGCCGCGTTGACCCTTGGAGAAGTCTCTCGCACGGCACTTTTGATTCGGGCTAAAATGGCGATCATGACGACAACCGCGGTCCTGGTATCTCGCGACGAGTACGATGCTCGCACTGCCGCGGGCGAGCGCTTGGACTACGACGACGGGGTGATCGTTCCGATGCCGAAGAACGATGCGCTCCACGACCGGATCAAGGCTAAGTTAGCCCGGCAACTGAATCGTCAGTTGGACGACCCTTGCGAAGCGGCCAATGAACAAGCGTTCGAGATCGCTCCCGACCGCGTCCGGCATCCGGATGTCGCGGTCTGCCTGCAGCCGCGCGCGGCGACCCCAGGGCGCAAGATGCAAGGTCCGCCCGCCCTCGCCATCGAAATCGTTTCCGACTCTGATATCGCGAAGGAACTCGACGAAAAGATCCGGCAGTATCTCAACTACGGGGCGCGCGCGGTCTGGGTGGTCTGGCCCGACGACCGGCGCATCGACATTCACCAAAGCGGACAACCCACCCGCTCGTACGCGGCATCGCAGACGCTGGCGAACGAAGAGCCCGTCCCTACCTTTCGGCTGTCCCTCGCGACTTTGTTCGAAGCTTAGTTGCGCCTCTGTCTCATCCTTCGGCGTCGGCCATGGTGAGCGCGTGACGGGGTCGAAGGCGTAGGGCCAGAACGAGACCTAAAGCGGATTCCAAATGGAGGCGAGTTCCAAGACAAACCCCGAAGCCGGCCCGTCGGCGGCGAGCGTGTCGAGCTGGGTTCGCAACTCGGGCTCCTGGCCAGGCCGGTAAATCGTGACCGAGCGGGACTCGGGCTGAATCAGCCAAGCGAGTTGTGCGCCGTTGGCCATGTAGTCCCGCATCTTGTCGCCCAGCAGACGCGGCCGGTCGGCGGTGGATTGGAGTTCGATGACGAAGTCGGGGCAGAGGTGCCAGAACTTGCGTTGGACGGTGGGATCTAACTGAGCGGTTCGCGTTTTGAGGGTCCAGGCGGCATCGGGGGAGCGGCGGGAAACATCGGGGAGCACAAAGCCGGTGGACGAATCCGTGGCGATACCTCGCCGGTCCTTCTTGGCCCACACGGCCAGTTGCGCTCCGAGGTCCAGCTTGGCAGCACCGGTCCAGGAGTAAGTAGGGGGCATTACCAGAAGTTCTCCTTCGGAGGTCACCTCAAAGAACAGGTCAGGATGTTGCGCGCAGTACTCGGCGAATTCGTCGTCGGTCATGGGCTCCGACGTCAGGATGGCCGGGAGGAAAGCTTCGTCGATCGAGAACGTCATGCCGCTATTTTAGCGCTTCCCTCGCAGCCGACGAATTGGACCGCCAGTCCGTGGCGCCGGACGGGGACCCACTGCTTAGGTCCTGTCAACCCCCAAAGTAGGGGAATCGGCACCTTCAAGCGCGCTTCACTTCGCGCCGCCCACTCAATGGTGACTCTGGCGGATCGGTGGGATTTAAGCTTGGCGGACGGCGGCCCGCGCTCGCCCGGGACGAAGCGAGTGACGGCGCGCTACGCAATTGACTTGGGCTGGTGGTACGGGCCGGAGCATAGCAGCGACAACCGCGCCGACTTCGACGATCTCTACCGGGCGCACCGGCGGAACATTTATCAGGCTCTCGGCCTGATGCCACCGGACGAGCTATCCCGGCCG
>JBBQQS010000338.1:0-5939 GCA_038215525.1 Bryobacterales bacterium | reverse complement strand
GAGAGGCCAGAACAATGCACTGAAAGTGGATGTTTCGTATCAGTACGGTCTGAACCAGGCATTTCGGCTTCCGGAATTTTTAGGCGCAAACGATTACGCCAGGGCATTGTGGAGGCGTTGGCCAAGGCGGGACTTCGGGATAGCGGGGCCAAGTCGTTTCTTTATGAACGGACAGCTCCGTTTTCGGTGTCTGAGCAGCAATACTTATCCGGTTGGCTGAAGCGGTACGCCGCCTATGAGCCGGTCACCCCGGAGGATGCCGCCTATGTGGCCAAGCTTCTGGATCCCCGGTCGAAGGACTGGCTTTTTGCCCGGCGCGATCTGCATTTCGTTTCCGTATCCAGCGTATATTTTGGCGTCAAACCGTAGGGAGAAACACATGCGTTCACTAATTAGCTTTTGGTTGTTTGCTGCGCTAGCCGGCGCCCAACAGGACACTACCCTATTGCGTGGGCACGTCGAAGATCCTCAAGGCCGACGGGTTTCCTCGGTGATGCTCCGTTTGGCTGCCCCGGCAAATGGGCTGGCCCGTTCCACGCGCAGCCAGGCCGATGGCGCCTTTGAGTTTGCCGCCCTGCCACCCGGCAGCTATCGATTGACGGCGGAGCAGCCCGGCTTCGAACCGTTCACCCTGGAGGGCTTGACCCTGGCAATTCGCATGCCGCGCGACCTTACGGTGCGGCTGGTGCTAAGCGGTTCCTCAACGGCGGTGCAGGTGGCCGCCGAGAGCGAAGCTCTCCAACGGCGGGACGCCACGCTGGGCAATGGCATGCCTGGGGAGCGCATTGTTCAGTTGCCACTGGAAGGCCGGAACATCGCCGCGCTGTTGAGTCTGCAGCCCGGGGTTACCTATTTGCGCGATACCAACGTTAACTTCCGGGGCAACTTCGGTGAGATAGATGCGGACCCGCGCAACGGCGCCGTGAACGGCGGCCGTAGCGATCAAGCAAACTTTACCTTGGATGGCGTCGACATCAACGATCCGCAAACCGGATTCGCTTTCAACCCCGCGCTGCGGCTGTTGACCGAGGCGGTGCAGGAGTTTCGCGTAGTAACCGCGATGGCGGACGCCTCCCTGGGCCGTAGTAGCGGAGCCCAAGTGAACGTCATCACCCGCGGCGGGGCGAACCAGCCGCACGGCACGTTGTTTGCCCTGCATCGCAACCAGGTGCTCGCGGCGAATTCGTTTTTCAATAATCGCATTGGCGCGGTACGGCCTAAACTGGTACGCAACGTCTTTGGAGCCTCTGGGGGGGCGGCGGTACGGCGCGACAGGCTTTTTCTGTTTGGGGCCTACGAGGGGCGGCGCGATGCCAGTGAGGCGACCTCCGTCCGGAATGTGCCTACCGCCTTATTTCGTGACGGCACGGTGACCTATCGCATGCGCACCGGATCGCTGGCCACCCTGTCTCCCGCGCAACTGGCCCAACTCGACCCCCGCGGCCTTGGACCTTCCCGTGCTGCGCTCGACTTGTTGCGGCGCTATCCGCTACCCAACGACCGGCCCAACCTCGATCCACTCAACTTCGCCGGATATCGCTTCAATGCGCCGTTTCGGGAGGAACTCAATGCCGCCACGCTCAAGCTGGACGCGCCGCTCTCTTTGCACCATGCCCTCTTCATACGGAGCAATCTGCAATGGGATCGCACCTCCACCGCCTTGCAGTTTCCCAACACTCCACCTCCCTTCCGCACGCGTAATCTTAGCAAAGGGCTGGCGGCCGGCCACACTTGGTCACCATTTCCGGCCATCACCAATAGCGTCCGTTACGGCCTTACCTATTTCCAGCTAGAGGATCTGGGTACGACGAACGGGCCGCTGTTTAGCTTTGGCGGCGGCATTGGCGCTCCCGTTCCGCTCACCTACAGCCGGGGTCGTTCGACGCCCACGCACACCCTGAGCAACGACTTTTCTTATCGCCGCGGCGCGCATAGCTGGGAGATGGGTGCGGTGGGCCGTTGGTCGGCCAATCGCCGCTACAACGTGGAGCAGAACCGCGTCCTGCTGGTGACGCAAGTCTCGCGTCTGGCCAATGGAGGGGCCGAGATCGCCCCCGCCGATCTGCTGCCGGCCAATCAGCCCGACTATGTTCGTGCCGCCATCATCGCGATGGGCGTCATTTCGCAAGGCAACTCGGCGTACAACTATGACCGCAGCGGCAACCTCATTCCGCAGGGCGAACCCATTCGCCGCCGTTTCTCGAATACCGATTGGGAGGCCTACGTGCAGGACTTCTGGCGGCTGCATCCGCGCCTGACTCTGGGCCTGGGGCTGCGCTACTCTTACTCCTCTCCCACCCGTGAGGATTCCGGCTTACAGGCCGTGCCCGATCTGAGCATCGACGACTACTTCGCCCGCCGAACCGCCGCCGCCAACGATGGCCGCGGTTCGGCGGCGGTGCCGTTGCTTTCCTACGTGCTGGCGCAACCGGGCCAATCCGCCATCGCCCGTCCGGACCGGAACAACTTCGCCCCCCGTCTGTCGCTGGCGTGGTCGCCGACGGCGCGCGATGTTATCCGCGGTGGCTTCGGTATCTTCTACGACCGCACCGGAGCGGCGATGGTGCCATTGTATGATTCGCTAGGCTCGTTCGGTCTTAGCAATTCGCGCGTCAACGCGGCAGCATCCCAAAGCATCGCCGGTGCTCCTCGTTTCGTCAGTCTCAACACCATTCCCCAAGAACTGCTGCCCCCGCCCGTTCCCTTCCAGTTTCCCGTCACCTATCCCACCGCCGCGCCGGGTACGGTGGGCGCGATTATCCCCGCGCCGGACCGTGGCATCCGCACCCCCTGGGCCGACACCTATGCGGCCAGTTGGCAGCGGCAATGGACGGCTGGCTGGTCCACCGAAGTCGCCTGGCACACGCGGCGGGGTCACCAGTCGATCAGCCTGTTCGACGCAGCCATGCCGCTCAATCTGCGCGACCCGCAAGGCGGCGGGGCCTATTTCGATGCCGCCCGCGGACTGGTGCAGCGTGGCTCCGCCGCCCTCAACCAAGTGGACCGTATCCCCTACTGGGAGAACCTCTTTCCCGGCCTCGCCACCACGGCTGGCAACCTCAACCGCCTCTACCCGGGCTTCTCCCGGGTCTATCCGAATGTGAGTGGCGAGACGCCGTTGAGCGCTTCCCAGGTGGCCTACTTCCTTTACCAGCATGGCTTTCCCAATAACGCCGTGGGCGCGCTGCAGGCCATCGATGTGCGCTGCGCTCCGGCATGCAGCCGCCTCGGTGCCTACTCCCTCTATAGCCCTCAGTTTTCGTCGCTTTTCTCCTGGCGATCCCTCGGCGATAGCCTCTACCACAGCCTCCAGGCTACGGTCCGCCGGCGCGCGCGGAACGGCTCTTTTTTTGAGGCCAACTACACCCTCGCCCGCGCCGAAGATTGGACCTCCGGCGTCGAACGCGGCGACGCCTTCAGCGGGTCCTACATCATCAACTCGTTCGCCCCGCAACAGATGCGAGCGACAGCGGACTTCGACCTGCGTCATCAGCTGAACGCCCACGCGGTTTGGACGCCCGCCGGCTTCACTCGTGCCCGCTGGCTGACGCGAGACTGGCAGCTATCGGGCATTCTGCGGCTCAGTAGCGGCTTTCCTGTCACGATCGCCAACGGTACCGGGTTTCCTACGAATCACTATTTCCGCGGCTTTGCTACGGTGAATGGTCCCCTGCCCGCCACCAGCCGGAACAAGAATGCCGCCGGCGGGGTGAACCTGTTTGACGATCCGGCCGCCGCGGTCGCTGCGTTTGTTTCCCCCCTGCCCGGGGAGACTGGTCTACGGAACGGTATCCGTGGCGACGGGCTCTACACGCTCGATCTTGGCTTGGGCCGCTCGTTTCGGATACCCCGGACCGAAGCGCATCGTCTTTCCCTGCGAGCGGAGGCTTTCAACCTGACCAACAGCGTCCGCTTCGACACCCGCTCCTTAAACGCCACGAGCGGCGGGGCTGGCCTGGGCACGTATTCGGCGCAACTAGTGCAGCCTCGGGTGGTCCAGTTTCTTCTGCGCTACGCCTTTTGATCCGCTGACCGCACTGAGAGAGGACTAGAAAGTATGAATTCCCTTCGGCTTGCCTTGCGCCAGATGAAGCAACGACCCGGCTTCAGCACGGTGGCGATCCTGACGCTCGCGATCACCGTGGGCGCCGCCAGTTTGGTGTTTAGTATCTTCGATGCCATTCTGCTGCGCCCATTTCCCTTTCCCCAGGCGGACCGCTTGGTACGTGTCCAGACCGTTCTCGACGGCGACAGCGGGGATGAGAAAGATGTTTCCTACTTCGACTTCGACGACATCCGGCGTCGGCAAAGGTCGTTTGAGAGCTTGGCCGCGCACGTCACGTATCCCAATCAGCTAACCGGCCGTGGCCAGGCGCGCGCCGTTCGCATGACCTTCGCGTCGGCCGGTTTCTTTGAGACGCTACAAGTGCCGCCCCGTCTCGGCCGCTCGTTTCGGACCGAGGAGGATGTTTACGGCGGACCCGTGCGCAAGGTGGTGCTCAGCCACGCCCTCTCCCTGGATCTGTTTCCTGGCGGCGCGGGACCCATTGGCCAGATGCTACAACTGCGCGGCGAGGCCTATGAGGTGGTTGGGGTGATGCCCGCGGGCTTCGACTATCCCAACCGCAGCCAGGTTTGGGTACCCCTGATGGCGCGCTATGCCAGCATAAAGGACCCATGGTGGAAGCGCCGTGACATTCGGCCGCATACGGTGCTGGGTCGCTTGGCGCCGGGCCGGTCGATGGAACAGGCCCGCTCGGACTTGCAGGCGATCGCGGCCCAGTTGCGTCAGGAACATCCGGACCAAAATCGCGGTGCCGGTGCCGAAGTGATCTCGCTGCGCCAGGCCGAGGTCGGCCAGATTGCGCCGTACGTTCGCGTGACGGCGGCGGCCGTGGGGCTGTTGCTGCTACTGGGCTGCGTCAACCTGGCCAACTTGTTTGTCGCCCGCGGTGCCACGCGCGAGCGCGAAGTGGCGCTTCGCCTGGCGCTTGGGTCGGGCCCGTGGCCTTTGCTGCGGCAGTTGGTGGCGGAGTCGTTGCTTTACTGCGGCATCGGTGCGGCAGTCGGCCTATTGCTGGCGTATGCCGGGATGCGCGGATTCACCGCGCTGTTGCCGCCGGAGGTGCCCCGTTGGATGGCGCTCGCCATCGATGCACGGGTCGTCGTATTTGCCGCGCTGGCGGCCACGTTGGCCTCGCTGGCCGCGGCGCTGCTGCCGGCCTGGCAACAGATGAAGACGAACGCCGGCGAAGTGCTGAAGCAGGGTTCGCGCGGATCGAGCGGCGGCTCGGCATTTTCCTTGCTGGTGCGCCGCGGTTTGATCGTTGCGGAGATTGCTGTTTCCGTGGCCCTGCTGGCGGGCGCGGCGCTTCTGGTGCGGTCGTTTGACCAGCTGATGAGTGTGGACACCGGCGTAAATACCTCAAATTTGGTGGTGACGCGCGCCAGCCGTTTCGTCCCGGGCATGGCGGGTGAGTCGGCGGATAAGGCCTACAACGGCGTCTACCGCCGCGTGCAACTGGCCCTGTCGGAGTTGCCGGGCGTGACGATTGCCAGTGCCGGTAGCGGCGTTCCCTTCGTGGAGCGAAGCGAACAACGGGCTGCGACCGAAATCTACACCGCCCGCCGCAGCACCCGCGAGCAAGCCATCCGCGAACCCTTTGCCGGTTCGGATGTCATGCCCGGCTATTTCGCCGCGCTCGGCACCCCGCTGCTCGAAGGGCGCGACTTCACTGAGCGCGACACCATTGACCGCGAGCGCGTCGTGGTTATCTCGAAACGCACCGCCGAGCGTTTATTCCCCGGCGAGAACGCCATTGGGCAAAAACTTCGTTGGGGTAACAACCAGGGCTACGATCCTTGGATGACGGTGATCGGCGTGGTGCGCAACACGAGCTTTTCCCCTGCCGAAACCAAGCCCGGGCTCGAAATCTATT
>JBBQQS010000337.1:0-5953 GCA_038215525.1 Bryobacterales bacterium | reverse complement strand
GGAGGGTAAGCTGCGCCGCATCGACGACTTCCTGGTGACGCTTGAACTCGAAGACGGCACCCAGCGCTCCTTCCGCCGCGATGGTGACGTGCCGAAGGTGGAAGTGAACGATCCACTGGCGCCCCATCGCGCCTTGTTCTCCGTCTACACAGACAAAGATATCCACAACGTGACGGCCTTTCTGGTGACCTTGAAATGAAGATTTTTTCCCTATTCCTCGCTGTATCTTCTCTTTTCGCGCAAGGCGGCGGCGTTTCGCCCACCGAGTTACTCAAGCCGCTCAAAAATGATTGGCCCACTTACAACGGCGACTATTCCGGCCGGCGCTTCAGTGCGCTGAAAGAGATCAATACGGCGACGGTGAAGAACCTGTCGCTGGCCTGGAGTGCGCGGTATACGCCAGGTATGAACCAGGGTGGCCGCGGGCGCTTTGGCGGTACGCCCGTACCGCTCATCGTGGGCGGCGAAGGCACGGGCGAATTCGCCGCGGGCGGCGGCTCCATTAAGGGCTCGTCCCTGATGGTTGACGGAATCCTCTACTTCACGATGCCCGACAATGCCTGGGCCGTCGACGCCCGCGATGGGCGCGAGATCTGGCACTACTACTGGAAGACGCGCGGCGGCACGCACATCGGCAACCGCGGCGTGGCGATGTGGAATAACTACCTCTACATGGAGACGCCGGACAATTACCTGGTGTCGCTGGACGCGCGCACCGGCAAGGAGCGTTGGCACAAGACGATCGCCGAATTGGACCAAGGCTATTTCTCGACGCCGGCACCCATCGTCGTGGGCGACCACGTCCTGGTCGGCACCGGCAACGACATTGACTCGCCGGGCTTCCTGCTCTCCTTCAATGCCGAAACCGGTGAGCTCGAGTGGAAGTTCTACACCGTGCCGATGCAAAAAGGCGACCCCGGCTTAGACACCTGGGCCAGCCTGGACGCGGCCCGGCATGGCGGCGCGCAGACCTGGATTCCGGGCGCCTATGACCCTGAAACCAAGCTCTACATCATCGGCACCGGCAATCCCACGCCCGCCTACACCACGGGCAAGCGCGGCGACGGCGATAACCTCTTCACCTGCTCGCTGGTGGCAATTCATGTCGACACCGGCAAGATGGCCTGGTATTTCCAGACCTCGCCGCACGACATGCACGACTATGACTCCGCGCAGACGCCCATCCTGGTCGACGCCCCGTTCGATGGCAAGATGCGCAAGCTGGTACTCACAGCAGCGCGCAACGGCTATTTCTTCACGCTCGATCGCACAACGGGTGAACGGCTGCTGACCGCGAAGTACGGCGAGTTCACCAACTGGGCCAAGGGCTTGAACAAATTCGGCGGGCCGCAGCCGGATCGCTCGAAGGACCCCGCTGTGGGCGGCGCGCTGGTTTCCCCCACCTCTGACGGCACCGTCAATTGGCAGCCGCCGGCCTTCTCGCCGGATACCGGGCTCTTCTATGTGCCGGAGGGCAATGGCTTCTCGCTCTTCTACCTGACGGACCTCGATCCGCGCGGGTCAATGGGCTTGGGCGGCAAAGAGGAAGCTGGCGTTGGCACGGGCGGCAACTATCTGAGTGCCATCGACTACCGCACCGGCAAGGCTGTCTGGCGGCATCGCTACTACGGCAATGGCGGTGGCGGCGGACTGCTGGCGACGGCCGGCGGACTCGTCTTCGGCGGTGACGGCATGGGCAACCTGGTCGCTTACGACGCCAAGAATGGCAAGGCGCTGTGGAATACCCGCATCGGCAACGTCACCAACGCGCCCCAGACGTTCCTGCTCGACGGCCATCAGTATCTCACCGTGGCCACGGGCGACACGATGTGGGCCTTTATCTTAAACTAAGTCCACGCCGATGATTGTGCCTTCACCGGCGCTCCGGGCAAGGTGCCCGGATTTACGGCCAACTTAATCATCATTGACGAGGCGGCACGCGTAGCGGTTGAGGTGTATTCGGCGGCGGAAGACAGCGGAGCAGTTTGCCGAGGAGTATGACTGTGGTTTCCTGACGGCGGGCCGGAATTGTGTTCGCGGAGGAGTGGTTGGAGCGCAGCTTCAGTGATGCGGTGCCGATGTTCGACGAGAACTCGCGGGAAGACTTGCGACTGGCGCGGCATTGGCCCGTGTATTTCCTGTCGCTGGAGGTAGGCAAGTTACGCGACCATGCGGCGACTTATCCAGCTTTGTATAAGTGCGAGGTGCGGGTGGTGTATTTTGAGCGGTTTCGGCTACACACCCGTTATCGGGAGTCCATCGGTTCCAGCACGATGCCATCCTCGGTGTCCGCGTCGCGCAAAAAACCGATGTCCACCGCTGCCTCCCGCAGCGCGGTGAGCATAAGTGCGAGTGCGACTCGCTCAATTGCACATGCACGCGGGGGAACCGCCGGCGGTACTCGCCCAACATGGCGGTCAAGGGCGTCAACATGCCGCTGCCGATGAAGCCCACGCGCAAAGTGCCCGCCTCGCCCCGGCCCAGGCTGCGCGCCTGCTCCGAGTCTTCCTGCACCGCGCGCAGGGTTCTGCGCGCCCGTTCGAGGAACGCGGCGACGGCGCTGGTGAGGCGGACGACGCGCGAGGTCCGGGTAAGTAGCGGATAGCCCACGATGGCCTCGAGCTTCTGGATCTGTTTCGACATGGTGGCTGCGCCAGGTGCAGGCGAAGGGCCGCTCGCCCAAAGTGCAACTCCTCGGCCACCGCCACGAAGTAACGCAAGTGACGTAGTTCGATTTTTATACGTCTTTCATCTTAATCAAGAGGATCAAGATATTGGACATATCGTTACGGCCCGCCCTACACTAGCCTCATGCCCCGCCTGACGATGCGCCCCTTCGAGCCGCAAGACGCCACTACCTTCCGCGAATTGAACGAAGCCTGGACCACGAAGCTCTTCGTGATCGAGCCGAAGGACCGGGTGACACTGGACGATCCGCAGGCCAGATCCTCGCCCCAGGCGGGCACATCCTGACGGGCTTCCTCAATGGCCATCCCGCCGGTTGCGTGGCGTTGCTCCCACGGTATCCTCGCTCCTACGAGCTCGACAAGATGTGTGTGGCGGAAGTCTGCCGGGGCCAGGGGCTAGGGCGCCAAGTAAGGCGGAGAAGCCTATTCGCTATCTTTGCTTTCTGTCGCCGTGGCTCCGATTTCCTCAGGAGCGTAGCTTTCGAGATACCAAAGCACCACCAATAACGGCAACAGATACTTATCCCAAGGGTAGGCTTTGGCCATCATGACGGCGTGGGTAAAGACCAGCCACGTTCCGATGTGGAGCCGGGAGAAGCGTATGACGGCGGCCAGGGCGGGCAGGAAGAGCAGGAGATTGCGGGCGTATTCCAGCGGCAGGTGGCTCATCGCCACGGCGCGGTTGAAGATCCCATGTCCGCGTCTCATCGGTGTGAAGACGAAAAGAATCAGCAGTACCAAGGCGATCGTCACGTTGCGCTGGGTAACCCAGCGGCGCCAGCGGATCGTGCGGCGGTAAAGCGCCCATTCAGGAATCACAAAATAAATTCCCAGGATGCCTAAGAAGTAGAGGCTCGATCCGACGTCGATCGCCAAGGCCCGCTGTTGGACCTGGGGGACGCGGATTTCCAGATTGCCGAATGCCGCGCTTGGTGCCATCCCCCCGAAGAACAGAAACCAAGCCAGAAGGCTAAGCACCGCGGCCAGGGGCAGCAGCACTTCGGCATGCCACACGCGCCGCTCGCCTCGCCAACTGCGGGCGACCTCCGCCAGAAAGATCGCCGCCGGAAACGCGACCATATATTGCCGTGCGGAGATCGCGAGGATGAAAGCGAGCGCCGAGAGGAAAGGCCAGTTTCTCCTGTGGCACCAGATTCCGCCCAGCCCAAAGGCGACCGCGACCATTTCGTTGTAAAGGTGCGTGCCCACGAACAGGAAGTAAGGAAAACCAATGAGCGCCAGGGCGGCGGCGGCCGACCGGTAGCTGACCGCGCCGCGCGAGAAACCAATCGTGAGGGCTACGCCCACCGAGAGAAAGAAGTTTAGTAGCCGCCCTCCAAAAATTCCTCCGTGGAAAATGCCTTCGATTCCGCTAAAGATGAGGAAGGCCAGCGGCGTGCTGAGTAAGTTGTAACTCCGCAGCCGTTCCCACCATGGCTGGCTCTGCTCCAGAAATGACAGCGTCGTATTCCAAAAGTCCGGCTCGTCCCACCGGGGAGCGAAGCGAAGTCCTTCGAGGGCGAGGAAGATACACCCATAGATTGACGCCAAGGCCAAAAGGAACCAGCCTCGAGAGGAAAGTTGAATATTCATCGGCGAAAAGCGGACCTAAAAAATACTACCAGTGGCCGAGCCAACTTACACCGGTTCAGGGGAATCTTATAGTCCGCGCACGCAGTGGGGCGGGTAAAGATTCGGACGGGGGCGGCGCGAGTTTTCCCGCCGCCATTCATCATCTTCTTCAAGGCCGGATTTCTTTTCAAACACTTACGAACCCCGGCGGAAAGAGAGGAGCGGTTCGTGCGGGGTTCCTGAAAAATGAACGGCTGTGTGGACAGTTCCTCGAGTAAAGTACTGGTCCAGTACTTATCCGAGAGATACCAAGCTCGCATCCAGGCCGCGGATGAAGTCATCCACGTCACTGCGGCCTACGTTCAGCGGCGGCGAAATGCGGATCACATTGCCGTCGAGACCGCCGCGTCCGATCAGGATGCCGTGCTGGCGCGCGGCTTCCATCAAGCGCAGGGTGCGCGCGGGTGCCGGACTCTTGCTCGCCCGATCCTCCACCAGTTCGATCGCCTGCATGAGCCCCATGCCGCGGACGTCGCCAATCAAGGGATGCTTCTGCTGCAATTCTTCGAGATGGCTGCGGAGGTAAGCCCCGGTGGTGGCGGCGTTGGCGGCCAGGTTTTCGGATTCGATCAGGTCGATCACCGCCTTGGCGGCCACGGTGGAGATCGGCCCGCCGCCGAAGGTGGAAAGCGTCAGCTTCTTCACGCTATTGGCGACCTCGGGCCGAGCGGCGGTGAGGCCAATCGGGAAGCCGTTGGCCAGGCCTTTGGCGCTGGTGACCGCGTCGGGCACTACACCGTACTGTTCCATGCCCCACCAGCGATCGCCGGTTCGGCCCCAGCCGGTTTGCACTTCGTCGCTGATGACGATGCCGCCGTGGTCGCGCACGATCTTGGCGACGATGCCAAAGTACTCTTTGGGCGGCGTGATGAAGCCGCCCACGCCCTGGATCGGCTCGGCGATCAGGCCGGCGATTTGGCCCGAGGTCGTGGTGCGGATCACTTCCTTAACGTCCTGCGCACAGCGGACTTCGCAGCTGGGATAAGTGAGCCCGAAGGGGCAGCGATAGCAATAGGCATTGTGCGCGAAGGTGATGCCCACCTGCGTCGCCGGCCCCAGTCGCCAGCCTTGGTTGCCGGTGAGCGCCATGCCCATGGCGGAGCGCCCATGGTAGGAATGGCGCAGGGCGATGATGTCGGACGACCCCGTGTAGCACCGCGCCGCCAGGATTGCCATTTCGTTGGCTTCGGTGCCGCTGCAGGTGAAGAAGCTCTTCCAGCCTGGGCCGGGCGCGATGTCCGCCACTTTTCTTGCCAGAGCGGCTTGGGGCTCGGTCGCGAAGACGGTCGACACATGCTGCAGCTTGTCGACCTGGGCATGCACCGCCGTGTTTACTTGCTCATTGCAATGGCCGACGCTCACGGTGAGGATGCCGCCGAAGAAGTCGAGGTATTGGCGGCCATCGGCGTCCCACACGAACTGGTCCTTGGCCCGGGTGAGCACCAGCGGCTCCGCGAAGTAGTGAAAGACCGCGGGGAATAAGCATTCCTGGTTAGCGAGGACGATTTCGTCTTTGGTCATCCCATTTAGTATGCGCCTGATGGGCGACAGGCGCGATCCGAAGGCCCTGTTACCCCCCCTTTACCCTGTGCCATTTCGTGGGCTCTATCAGGGCACACGCTACGCGCTTAACC
>JBBQQS010000336.1:0-5954 GCA_038215525.1 Bryobacterales bacterium | reverse complement strand
CGGCGTCTCCGTCACCGATGGCCGCAGGATCTTGAACACCACCCACGGCACAATGATCAAAGACGCAATGCCTGGCACGGACGCCGCCACAAACCAACTCAGCCACGTCACGCTGATCCCGCCGAACTCCGTCGCAATCTTCGCCGCCAGCGGATTCGATGCTTGCCCCGTGTAGAACATCGCCGAACTGACGCACACGCCCTGATACACCGCCGCCATCAGAAACGTCCCCAGCAGCGCTGCCGAAGCGCCAGGCTTCGACCCGTAAAGCTCCGCAATCGACCGGCAGATGGGCAACGTCACCCCGCCCGCCCGCGCCCCATTCGACGGAATGATCGTCGCCAGCAAAGTGTCCGTCAAAGTGAGCGAATAGCTAATGCCCAGCGAACTTTTGCCGAACATCTTTACAAAGCCCAGCGCGATCCGGCGGGCCAGGCCGGTGTTGATCAGCGAACGCGAAATGAAGAAGGCCGCCAGCACCAGCCAATTGGTGGGGTCAGCGTAGCCGGCCAAGGCCACTTGCGGCGTGGTCTTCGTCAACAAAGGCAGCAGCGTCACCGCAATCAGCACCAGCGCGCCGCCGGCGATCGGCTGCAGCATCAGCCCGGCCACCGTCGCCAGAAAGATGCCCGTCAGCCGCCAGCCGTCGTCGGAGACCGAAGCGGGCTTCGCCAGGCCGTATACGACCAGGCAGTAGATCAGTATGAGTGCGCCAAACTTCCAGAGCCGTGTGAAATTCAAGAGCCAATATTACCAGAGGCGGCAATCGTGTATCATAGGAAACATGAATCACTTAACCATAGTTAAGCTGTTATGGTTACCACTGATTGCCTCGTTCGTGGCAACTGCGCAAAACACGGCTACCCTGCACGTCCGCGTCCTCGACCCCGCCGGCGCCACCATCCCCCGCGCCCAAGTCACCCTCACGCAGCCCCTCGCCAACTTCACCAAACAAACCCAATCCAACCCCGACGGCCTCGCCACCCTCACCAATCTCCCCTTGCAGAGCTATCAGCTCGAAGTGTCCCAACCCGGCTTCGGCACCGTCCGCCGCATGGTGGAACTGCGCTCCAATGTCGGCCAGCGGCTCGACATCACCCTCCCCGTGGGCTTTGACCGCACCGAAGTCGAAGTCCGCGAGAGCGAAGCTCTCCTGCTGGTCGACGGTGGCGACACCGGCACGCGCATGCAGATGAATGAGAAGGACATCGAGCGCTTGGCCTTGCAGGTCGGCAACCGTGGCCTCGAATCGGTGCTGCTCTCGTTCCCCGGTTTCGCCCAAAACGCCAACGGCGCCATCCACCCGCGCGGCGCGCACAATCAGATGCTCTTCGTGGTGGACGGCATGCCTATCACCGATCAACTCACCGGTGCCTTCGGCAACGCCGTTGACCCCAACATCGTCCAAACCGTCGAGCTCTTCACGGGCAACATCCCCGCCGAATACGGCAACAAAGTGGCCGCGGTGGCCCAGGTAACTACCAAGAGCGGCCTCGGCAGCGGGCGCCGTCTGGGCGGTGCCTGGATGTTGAACGGTGCCGAACCCTTCGATACCGCCGGCACCTTAGTACAAGCCCACGGTGAGCGGCGCGGCTTCGGTTTCAGCACTTCAGCGAACTTGATGAAGACGGGCCGGTATCTTGACCAAGTCTCCATCGACAACTTACACAACGGCGGCGGTAGCACGCGTCTATTTACTCGTCTCGATTGGTCCGCCGGCCCGCGCGATCAGTTACGGCTGAATTTAATGGGCGGCCAGAGTAACTTCGAATTAGCCAACTTACGCTCCCAGCACGCCAACGGCATGGCCGCCAAACAAGGCCTCAACGATTCCTCCATTGCCCTCGGCTGGACGCGCACCCTGGACGCCGCCACCATCTGGGAGACCCGCGCCTCTTATCGCGGTGCCACCGGCACGCTCACCCCCAGCCCCGGCGACATTCCGGTCACCGCCCGGCAGGACCGCAAGCTCGAAACTTACACCGTCTGGAATCGTCTCTCGGCCGTTCGCGGCGCCCACCAACTCAAAGCCGGCATCGACTTACAACGCTTCCCCGTCCGCGAAAGTTTCGACTTCGGCGTTACTGACGCCGCTTTCAACGACCCCGCCAGCGAAGACTTCATCTCCACCCTCCTCGCCCATGATCTTTCCCGCGGCGGCGAGCTCTTCCAATTCTCTCAGCGTAAAACCGGAGGCTTTTATTCTGGCTTCCTGCAGGACCAGTTCAAGTGGAAACGCTTTCAACTCGCGGCTGGCCTGCGTTATGACCAATATCGCTTCTTAGTCAATGGCGGACAATGGCAGCCGCGCGTCGGAGTTTCCTTCGAGTTATGGCCGCAAAAGACGATCCTGCGCGCCAGTTACAATCGCACTTACCAAACGCCACCCAACGAGAACTTACTCCTCTCGAGCGCTCCAGAATCCGGCGTCTTAGTCACGCCCAACGTCCGCGCCACCCTCGGCGGCGCCATTCGCCTTATCCAGCCCGAACGGCAGAATTTCTACGAAGTCGGCTTACAACAGGCCATCGGTGCCCGTTTCAGCGTCAACGCCAGCTTCTATCACAAAGATGCTCAAGACCAGCAGGACAACAACAACTTCTTCAACACCGGCATTATCTTCCCCACTTCGCTCGCCAAAATCCGCGTCAATGGCGCCGAAGCCCGCGTTGCGATGCTACCGGTGAAAGGGATCTCCGCCACCGTCAGCGCCACCCACGGCCGTGCCATCACCACGCCGCCCTTCACCGGCGGACTGTTTATCGGGCAAGAAGCCGTCACCGCGCTTTCGAGCGGCCCCTTCGTCATCGACCACGATCAGCGCCTTAGCCTGCACGCCATCGTCAGTTGGAGCCACAAGCGCGGCTGGTTCGTCACCAGCACCACACGTTACGATTCGGGCCTGGTCGCTAACCCAAGTAACCCCGCCGAAGTCGCCGCCGACCCGGACTACTCTGACTTACTTCCCTACGTCAACTTACTCTCGAAACCCGCTCGCACCCGCGCCCGCACCATCCAGGACTTAGTCGTCGGCTATGAACATACCCGCGAAGGCCGCCGCCGGTGGGAAGCCACGATGCAGGTCTCGAACCTCACCAACCGCACCGCGCTCTATAACTTCCAGTCCATCTTCGTCGGCACGCGCCTGGTTCAGCCCCGTACGGCTGGAGTCAGAGTCCGCTGGTATTTCTAACCGAGCCGCCTAGCCCGTCGCGCAAGCGGCGGGGCACCCAACCACTAAGGCCGAATCCCCTGCGCCTCCAGTAACTTCCGCAAGGGCCCCAGCGGTAACGCCTCCACATTACCGCCCACACTGGTCGCCTGTAACAACGAGTTATAAACCGCTTCTTCAGTCGCCTCCAGCACCGCCTCAAAGAACGGTGACATCGCATCCGGCGGCAGGATCGTCCGACTTACCGCCAGAGTATTGCCATGCGCCGATCGCAACGCCGTACTAAAGGCAATCGCAAAGTCGCCGCTGCCGTTCGAGTAAGTGGACCCCGTCCGCGCCAAGCCAAACACCGCCCGCGCCGCAATCCGGCCCAGATCCCGCGCATCGATCGGAGCATCCGTCGCCACTACAATCATGCAGGAGCCATCGGCAGAAGCCTTCAACCTCTCGCCCACCCGCACGCCCCCCATCGTCAATTGCCCGCCGTAGTTCGATTGCACCAACACGCCGAGCGTATAGCCGCCCGGAACTAACCGCGATGAAGTCCCGATGCCGCCCTTCCAACCGAACGCCACCGTACCCGTGCCCGCACCGACCGACCCTTCCGCGACTGCGCCAGTCTTAGCCCCGCGAATCGCCGCCGCCACATGTTCGCGCTTCACGTGCATACCCCGGATATCGTTCAACCCACCGTCGTTCGTCTCACCCACCAGCGCATTCACGCTCCTCGCCTGCGGGTTCGCCGCCAACGCTTCCAGAACTACCGCTTCGATTGCCGTGCCCACCGATAGCGTGTTCGTCAACACAATCGGCGTCTCAATCACGCCCAATTCATTCACCTGCAGTGCCCCGGCCAACTTGCCGAAGCCATTGCCGGTGAAGACCGCCCCCGCCACTTTATCGGCAAAAAGATTGCCCCCGTGCGGCAAAATCGCCGTCACCCCGGTGCGCACATCGGCGCCTTCAATCAGCGTCGTATGGCCCACCTTCACCCCCGGCACATCGGTAATCGAATTCCAGGCGCCAACCGGAATCCGCCCCGGCTTCAAACCCAAATCACGAGCCCGCGGCTTGGTTACCGGCTGAGCCGACAAGATCATGCAAAACAGAAAAATCATCCAGCGCATCTCTCGAGGATAATAAAGTCATGCAGCACACCGAAGGATTTTTGAAACTGGTCACCGACGCCAAAACCCGCGTCACAGAAATCGACGTCGACGGATACAAGGCCTCGCTTTCCGAGCTCCACATTCTGGTCGACGTGCGCGAAGAAAGCGAATGGGCCGCCGGACACGTCGCCGGTGCGATTCATCTGGGCAAGGGTATCATCGAGCGCGACATCGAAACGAAAATCCCCGACAGATCCACTAAAATCGTACTCTACTGCGGCGGCGGCTTCCGCTCGGCCCTGGTAGCGGACAACTTACTCAAGATGGGCTACACGCAGCCAATCTCCTTGGACGGCGGCTGGCGCGCCCTCAAAGACTCCGGCTTACCACTCGAAAGCTAAACCTTGTGGGACGGGCCCCCCGGCTGGCCCCCCGGCCCGTCCACCTAATCCACCACACTCGCCCAACCGCGCGCCGACAAGTCCTAATAGATATAGGCCCCCGCCGCCAACCCTAGCCCTAACATGCCAATGCCCTGCCCCAAGGACCCCAGCAGAATCTTCCCCACCCCAAACAAACAGCCATAAATCAAAATACAACCGGCCAGCCAGCAGAGTAAGTCATGCCCATTGGCCCCACCCTTCTGATACTCCGGCATCTGCCGCGCAATCGGACCCCAGCCAAACACCGAAGGATGCGTCTTACGATAGACATACCGACCAGCCACTAAGGCACATCGCGCCGCCCAGGAAGAACTCCCCGGTGTTCTTCCCGGCGCGCGCTTTGTAATAAAAGCCGATACCGATGTTAAAAGCGAAATAGAGGGCCACCACGGCCCAATCGAGAAAGGTTAACTGCACTGCCACTTATAGGTTTACTGGGGGATCAATCGAGTCGCCTGCCGGGCCACCAACTGCCACTTGCCGCCGCTCTTGCTCCACACCTGCAGAATGTTCAACTTCAGAGTAACGGGCTTGCCGTCGGTCATGCTCGTCGTGGTCACGAAGCCGCGTACCGAAGCCGTGTTGCTGTGGATGGTAATCGTCGGGGCGGGCTCATAAACCAGCCGATTCTTCGCCTTCACCATCGCGGCGACGGCTTCGGCCTTGTTCTCAAGCTTGGCATTCGAGTGGCTATACATCAGGTCGTCGGCCATCAGCGAGGCCAAAGTAGCGCCGTCGCCTTTCTGGATGGCGGAAGCGAGGCTTTCGACATTGGCCATTACGGCCTTCTGGTCAGGGGTCATCTCAGCGGCAAGTGTCGCCGCGAGGGCTAAGGTTAAAAGGATGCTCTTCATGGAGCATCAGCATATCGCGTTTCAGGGTCGAACGAGCGAGAGCCCCTCGATCCGGCCAAAGTCGCCGTCGAGACTGACCAAGGTTGCGTTGATCGCGATGGCGGTGGCAGCGATCCATAGGTCGTTTTCGCCCAAAGAGAAGCCTCGTCGGTAAAGAGAGAATTTCAGGCGAGAGTAGGCTGCTTCCGCGCGCGGCGGAAGGGACTCGCAGGGTACCCGAGTGAAAAGATCCTGCGCCTTCTCAAGCAACTCAGTTCGGCGTCTTCCCTGCGGCAAGCGTTCGATACCATACAGAATCTCCCCTTGCACAATGGGGCAAAGCACCATCTGGTCGCCCGCAGACAGCGACGAGACCCAAGCCTGGGTCGCCGGGTCA
>JBBQQS010000335.1:0-5966 GCA_038215525.1 Bryobacterales bacterium | reverse complement strand
AGCCGAACTTAGTGCGCGGATTGGCCGGCGGATTGCGGGTGCCGGGAGATAGTGTGATTTATGCGCCATGCGCCGCTAAGTGGTTACTCGGTCGAGCTCTTCGGCAAGGGGCGAAATTGGTGCAAGGCGTGGTAGAGGCGTTTGAGCCGGGTGGGGTGAAGTTAGCTTCTAAGAAATTATCCTGTGACTTGGCGATTTGTGCCTTGGGTACGGCGGCGACGAAGTTCTTTCCGCAATTAGCTGTACGGCCGCGAAAAGGGCACTTAGTGATTACGGACCGTTACCCGGGATTTGTGCGGCACCAGTTAGTGGAGTTGGGTTACTTAAAGAGCGCGCATAGCCATGCCACGGAGTCGGTCGCATTTAACGTGCAGCCGCGCCGCACGGGGCAGGTGTTGCTGGGCTCCTCGCGAGAGTACGATCAAACGGGGAGCGAAGTGAACGACGGATTGCTGCGGCAGATGGTGGAGCGGGCCTTGCGGTATATACCCCATCTGGCCGACCTGAACATTCTGCGCACGTGGACCGGATTCCGCGCTGCGACGCCAGACAAATTGCCGCTGATTGGGCTCACCCGGCCGGGCGTGTATCTGGCGACCGGGCACGAAGGCTTGGGCATCACCACGTCGCTGGGGACGGCGCGGCTGCTCGCTGACCAGATCCTGCGCCGCCAGCCGGCGATTCCGGTGGCGCCGTATCTGCCTGGCCGATTCCAGGGGACGGGCGAATGAGAATCACGGTGAACGGCCGCCCGGTGACCGTGCATCGCGGCACCACGGTGGCGGTGGCGATCTACCTCGCCGGCGAGACCACCTTTCGCCGCTCCGTCACGGGTGAACCGCGCGCCCCGCTTTGCGGCATGGGCATCTGCCACGAATGCCGCGTCCGGGTGGATGGCGAGCCGCACGTGAAGAGCTGCCAGGTGCTGTGCGACGACGGGATGGCGATTGAGACCGACACATGATGCGGCTGTTGCTCTTCTTCCTGGCGGCGCTCGCCCTCTTGTGGCTTAAGGTGACCTTCGGGAGCGTGGGCGCAGGCTACGTCGACCCGATCGGGCAGATCCGGGCGCAAGACGAGGCCGTCTATAGCCACACGGCGATTCGGATGGCGACGGAAGGCGATTGGCTTACGCCGTTTTTCCTCGACCGATTTGCCCTCTACAAGCCGCCCTTATTCTATTGGCTGACGGCGGCGATGGTAAAGCTGTTTGGCGTCTCGGTCGTCAATTTGCGCCTAGGGTCGATGCTGGCGGCGGCGGCGATGGTGGCTTGGCTTGCCTGGCGGGCGAAGACTTGGCCGGCGTCGCTCGCCTTGCTGACCTTGGCGGGCAACGAGTACTTGGCGCGCTTAGCAGGCTTAGCGCTTACGGATGTGGTGCTTACTGCATTGATTCTATTTGCCTTGGATATCTTACGACGCGACGAACAAATGTCCAGGATTGCCTCGGCTGTTTCCTTCGGCGCTCTCACCGGATTCGCAATTCTTACGAAAGGAATCGCTGGTTTTCTTCCGTTAATTGCCCTCGGTGCCTATTTCGTCATTCGTCTGGCTCAACGGCAACCCTTGCCCGCGTGGCGCTCGCTGCTGACGATGCTGGGCGTTGCCTGCGCGGTGGCCGCTCCCTGGCATCTCTATCAATGGGCGGTACATCCACGCTGGTTCCTGGCCGAATATGTGGGCGTCGAGATCCTGCGCTACGGTTTGGGAGCGCCGCCGCAGACTTCGACCGAATCGACGGCGATGTTCTACGGCTGGCGGTTCCTGCGGCTGGAGCCGGCGTTGGTGGTGATGGGATTGGCGGCCGTGGTTCGCCTGCGCTCGGCCGTGCCGCTGGCGATCGTCGCGACTGTGGTGGCGGCCGTGTTTGGCTACCAGTACCGGAATCTGTCCTATTGGCTGCCGTTGATTCCGGCCTTCGCGATGGCGATCGGCGAAGCGCTGGACCGTTGGCCGCGCTGGGCCTGGGTGGCGCCGGTGGCATTTTTATCCTTGTTGACGTCTTCAGGCCTACGGCGGTCGGCGGATCCGCCCTTGCCGGCGGTGGCGGCTCTCCGGCACTATTGCGAGGAACATCGCGCGAACGACCTCTACATCCTGGGAACGCCGGACGAGTTTCATGCCACCTTGTTACCCTTGGGCGGCCGGGTGCGCTATGTCTTCATCGCGCCCGAGCCTGAATATGGAACGGCGGCCCTCAACTTCCACGCCTTGGGCATTACCCGAACGGTTGAGGAAGAGCTGACCGATATCACGCCAAGGGAAGAGGTTCGGGCATGGGGATTACCGGATCGGCGAAGCTTGGGTACAGTGATCCTGGCGCGGGACGCCAAGGACCTGCGCCGCTTGATGGCGCTGCGTTCCACGGCTGACTTTTATCTGCCGGATGAGTTGGGGGGCTGGCGGCGAGCGGAACGGATCGCCGCAGGCAAGGCCAGTCGGCCCTGTGCGCTCTAAGGGTTAGGACATCGAAACGGCTTTGCCGCTGCCCGAAGGCACTTTGGCGACCGTGGTGGCCTTAGTTTTGCGGGGCTTGCGCTTTTCGGGGGGAGGAGTACGGTCACTCTTCCGGAGGTTGGGGAGAACGATGGCGAGAACGAACTTTTTCTCGCCGTGGTCATCGAATTTGATCGAGACGTGTTCTTCATTACAGACTTGCACAGAACCAAGCCCGAATTTCACATGTTCGACTTGGGCGCCAGTGGCGAAGGCAGGTTTTGCCGCCATATCAGATGAGATCCTCTGACTAACAGGTTAACAGGAGGAAGGCCATTCTGGCAATCAGATCGACTAAGTATTTTGAAATGTAAGCTTTACCTTACCGGATGGAGCCGGATGCCGACTAGCTCCATGGCTGGGGTCCCTTTAATGTTCGTTGTAATTTTCAGCACTTGCTCGCCGTCGGCGAGGGCCAGGACGCCGGCCACGTGTGGCTTGAAGACCCAGTCGCCTCCTGTCGATTCCACCTTTCCCGTGAGCTTTTGCGCGCCCACGGCGACCGTGTATTCCGCGCCTGGCTCCGGCTGGGCGGACTTTCCGTAGATCACCTCCACCCGGTAACGGCCGGCAGGGGCGGTGAAGGCCCAGGCTGGGACGTCGTCGGGACGGGTCCACTTGGTGAGGAAGACGTGGCCGAGCGCGTTCTCTTTCTTCGCCCGCTGTTCGAAGCGCGTTTCGATCTCGGCCGATTCGGAGCCCAGATAGATGACACCCTGGCGATCTGGCCGGATGGTATAGGGCACGGTAACCGGCGTGGTGTCGAGCTTCAAGGCGATAACGCCAGCGAAGTCGTTGGGGGCTTCGGCGGGCAAGGTGAGCAGGACGTCGTCGTTCTCCTTCTTGATGCCCACCTGGGCGTTTGGCAGGCCCAGGATTCGCGCGGAGAAGACCGGATTTTTGAGGCCCGGCACGCGCAACTGGCCGCTCTTAGGCCAATCGAAGACGTGCAGATAGAGCGTGTTGTTCTTCACCGTCGCGCGGCCGAAGAAGGGCAGGCGGGTGAAGGGGCTGGCCGTGGTGCCGTAAATGGCTTCGCCGTTCACTTTCATCCAGCGGCCAATGGCTTCCAGCCGCTCGACAAACTCGGACTGAATCCGGCCGTCGGGCATGGGGCCCACGTTGAGGAGTAAGTTGCCGCCTTTGCTGACTACTTCCACTAACATGCGGACTAAGTCACGCGAAGTCTTGAATTCGGTCTCATATTGGTTATAACCCCAACTGTCCTGATTGATCGTGACGCAGGACTCCCATAGCGCGGGCTTGCCGGATGGATCCACCACGCCCGTGGCGGGGACGAATTGCTCGGGCGTGCCAAAGTCACCGCGGCTGCCGGACTTGCGTTCGTAAAGACGATCGTTAATCAGCGTGTTGGGCTGTAAGTTACGAATAAAGTCATACACTTCGTCGTCGCGCTTCAGGTCGCGCAGGGTGTGTTCCCATTCGCCATCGAACCAGAGCATGGCCACGTCGCCGTAGCCGGTAAGTAACTCGCGCAGTTGGGACTTCATGAAGTCGACATAGTGGCCATTGTTGCCGCCGGCCAGGGGCGTCTTCGATTCCCACTCGCGCTTCGGGCGATATTCGGGATGATGCCAATCCATGATCGAGTGATAGAAGCCTAATTTCATCCCCTTGCGCTGCGCGGCATTGGCGAGTTGCTTTAATGGATCGCCGGGGTAAGAGGTAATTTCCATGTCGTAGTCAGATACTTTGGAGCGGTAGATACTAAAGCCGTCGTGATGCTTTGACGTAACCACCATATACTTGGCGCCCGCGTCCTGGGCGAGGCGCACCCACTCTTCGGCGTTAAAGTTGACCGGATTGAAGCGCTTCGCGTATTGATCGTAGTCGGCCTGGGGAATCTGGAAGCGCTGCCGGGCCCACTCGTGGCGGCCAAGCACCGAGTAAGCGCCCCAGTGAAAGAAGATGCCGAACTTCGAATCTTGGAACCAGGCTAGGCGTTCGGCTTCTTTGAATGGAGGCTGCGTGGGTTGAGCCGAAATTATTTGGGCGAAGAGAAGGAGAAGGACAAGCCGCGCACAGATCATGTCTATAGTATCGGCTTATTCGCCGCCGGACAGTATGTGGCTTACGCTGACAAATCGGAACTGATCGCGCATTTTTTGCGCGGCTTCGGGCGAGAGTTCGCGAACGGCGTCGCTGACGATTTCGACTTGATAGCCACGGTCCTGCAGACCCTGGGCGGCGTGCCGGACGCAGATCTCCGTGACGACGCCGTAAATGACGCATCGTTGGGTGTCGAGCGCTTCGAGCAGGGCGGGCAAGTGCGGGTTGGTGAAGCAATCTAATGACTGCTTCTCGAGAATCATCTGCGGTGCGACGGCCGGGGCCAGCGCGCGTTCCGCGAGTAAGGTGCATTCGGGCTTGCGCTGGCCTAAGGTGCCGGCAATGCAGTGGCGCGGCCATTGGCGGAACTCGGGGTCGTTTTCGGTGTGGGCATCCATTGTCGAGATCAAGGGAATACGCTGGGCTTGGGCGTAGTGGTTCAACTGCGCGATCAACGGCACGAGGTGTTGGGCGCCGGGGACGTAGAGGGCGCCCGCGGGGTAGAGGAAGTCGAGTTGGGTATCGATGTCAAAGAATACGGTGGGCACGCAGGTTCTCACTTACTTCGATAGTACGCTGGGTGCGCGGCTGTCGAGAGGCGAGGTCGCGTGCCGCGGTGGCGGAAGGTGATTCGGCGGCTTGGCCATTGTGCATCACGGTGATCAGCAGCGGCTTTCCGGCAGCGGCTTCCGTCGGGGTGGCGATCAGGTCACGGGTAGCTTCTCGATAGACTTGTTTCGCGCCGCCTAAGGTCTCTTTGCCGGGCGAGAGTTTCTCGGGATACCGGACCCGGCCGCGGCTTTCGTACTCCACCAACTTATAGACAGCGGCGAGGGATGGCGCGTCGGCGGAGGTGGCGAGGTGCGTGCCAACGCCAAAGGAATCGACGGGCGCTTGGGCGGCCACGATCTCGGCGATCTTGGCTTCGTCGAGGTCGCCGGTGATGATGATGCGCGTGTCGCGCAAGCCCGCGGCGTCCAGGATCTTACGCACTTCGCGCGACAGACCAATGGTCTCGCCGCTATCGATGCGGACGGCGGCGAGCGGCTCGCCTAAGGCGGCGGCGTGTTGCGCGCCGGTGAGCGTATCGTAAGTATCGACTAACTGCACTACGCGGTCGCCGAGTAAGTGCTGTAAGTGGCGGAAGGCTTCCGGCTCATCGCCGAAGGCGAGCACCCAGGCGTGGGCCGAAGTACCGAAGACGGGCACGCCGAAGCGCTGTCCGGCGAGCACGTTGCTGCTGCCGACGCAGCCGCCGATATAGGCGGCGCGGGCGGCGTAGAGTCCGGCGGCGGGCGAATGGGCGCGGCGGGTGCCGAACTCGAAGACAGCCCGACCTTGGGCCAGGTGAACTAGGCGCGCGGCTTTGCTCGCGATCATCGTTTGGAAGCTGATGGTGG
>JBBQQS010000334.1:0-5990 GCA_038215525.1 Bryobacterales bacterium | reverse complement strand
TCGGCCACCGGCCACGCCATGGCTGACATCAGTTCACGCGTAATCAGTTCCATTACGCGCTGCACGCCTTCGCTTCCAAATGCACCCAACCCCCAGAGCGGCGGACGCCCGAGGAATACCCCCTTCGCACCGAGTGAAAGGGCCTTTAGCACGTCGGTTCCCCGACGAAAACTACTGTCGATGAGAACCGTGGTTTTCGAGCCGACCGCGTCAACGATTTCGGGCAGCACTTCGATGGTGGATGGCGTTCCTTCCAATACACGGCCTCCGTCATTGGATTCCGCCTCCTTTTGTAGTCGCCGGTGTGCTCCGGTGGGCGCGATCATGATTGGCGTTGGGAGCTTGACGCCGAATAACTCAGTCGACGTATCGACTTGGTCGACGCCGGCTAAGACACGCGGCCGAAAAGTTATCGCTCTGAAGGCATCGCGGTTTCGTTTGATCGTTGACTCATCCCAGGCCCCTCCTTCGACTTAGTCGCAGGCCACCTCAGTGAGTGTCGTTTGCAGACCGCCTCGAAGTCGAAGAGATTGCTGCTAGACGCCTGCGGCCTCGGACTTCCGCATCGCGAAGTCGTCTTGGGTGTGCCAGTCGAGGCCGGAATCATCGACTGCGCAACCGGCGAGCTTGAGACGGCGGATCAGTTCGATGCGTTGGTCGAGCCGACCGCCGGTGAGTTGGACCACTTGGATGCCGGCAATGTCGCTGAAAGGACGGATTTCGCCGAGGCGCACGAGGATGGTCGATTTGGGCAAGGCGGCGAAGGCCATACCGGCTTCGAAGAGGACGTTGGGCCGGGGCTGCCCGGTGGGCTGCCGCTCATAGATGGGATCGTCGGCGTTGACGAACTCGGGCTGCAGGCAAGCAGCGTCATCCGGAGTGAGCAACACCACTACCGATTTGGCCATTTCGAGGCCCTGCTGGAGAATCTCGCGGATGTGGGGCGCGGCGTTGCCCGTGGCGGAGACGGCTTCGTGCCATTCGATGGGCTGCAGGCCGAGGGATCGCAGAAATAAGAACATGGAGTTGCGTACGCGGCGATTGCGGCCGTGGACCACGAAGACATTCTTCGAAGGTGCCTGCGCCACATCCACGGGCGGTGGGGCGGTTGCGGCGACTTCGCCGCCCGACCAGTTGTCGCGGAACCAGCGTCGGAAGATGGTGCCGGGGGCTTGGACGTGGTCGTCCGCGGACGCTTCGTCGATGAGGCAGTGGTAGCTCAAGACGAGCAAGGCTGGATCGAGGGGGAGGATCTGAGGTAAACGCGCCCGGAGTTCGGCACGAGGGAGGCCCTCGGCGGGGCCGTCCAAGAGAGCCTGATAAACACGGCACGCGTCCGGCCCGAGTTCTTTCAGCCAGGCCGTGAGAACTCCAGCGCGGTCTCGCAGGTGTTTTGAGGCGGCGGCGTAGACAGAGGTTTCGTCGATGGACCCGGGGGGAGCATCTTCGAGTTGCCGCAGAGCGCCAATTAAGAGATAGGGTTGCCGGCCACAAATGTCGATGAGCTTCGCGGCCAAGGGAAGAGGCAACCGATCGCCGAGTCCGGAAGCGGTGACGACTTGCCAAGCCTCGTCGGAACGCATGACCCGCAGGTACTTCACGTCGAGATTGCTCAAGGGCGCCGCGGGTTCGGTGAGCTTCATCATCCCTTGCGCGCCCCAAGCGACGACGCGGAGGTGACGCCGAAACTCGGATTGCGTGAGAAGGTTGCGCAGATTTTGGAGGCAATCCTGATTCGGCAGTGCGGCGACGGCGGCGTCGAGGGCGTCGATGAAGATGACGGCCAGCCAGTCCGGTCCGTGAAGCGCGGTAAGCGCTGGGAGTTCCTGCTCAAGACGCCGCAGGAATTCCGCATAAGTGAACTCGCAGGTGGAATCGACGGGCGTACCCGTAACCAAACGAAAGACCTCACGGAAAAAGTCACTTGGCGTGCGGGGCACGGCGGAGCGGATATCGAAATAGCAGGCGATGGTGCCGGGCGAAGGCGCGGTGCGGCGAAGGCGCTCATGGATGCTGCGCAGGAGCAGTGTGCCGCCGCACTTGTGCCCACCGACCAGGGCGAAGGAGCGGCCCTTCAGCAGGCCGCGAATTACGCCATCGCGCAACTCGTCTGAGCCAATGTATTCATTTAGCATTTAGAGGGAAGAAGCACTTACGGCTACGGCCGCTTTCTCTTTTTCGTCTTTCACGGCGGCGGGGGCGTTGGCGAGCAGAGCCAAAAGGTTAAGATTTTGGTGGGCGGTCCACCAGGCGGTGAGGCGCTTGGCACTGAGGCAGGCGGTTAGGAAGAACCAGATTTGCCAGACGCCGAATTCCGCGCAGGTCTCCCAAAGCCAGACGGGAGTGTCGATGAGGCGGCCGAAAAAGAGGCCCACCCCCGCCGCTAGCGCCATCAGACAGACGAAGCAGATGGCAGATGTCTGCCACGCCTCGGCCAATGCAAAGCGTGACTCCCGCTGGCGGGCGGGCTCCCATTGCGTTTCGACCGGTACTTCCCAGCTATGCGCTACCACCAGCAGCAGCGCCAAGCTGGCGTTGGGCAGGCCAGCTACCTCGCTACCTTCCTCCGTCTCGATGGTCAACGTGAATTCGGGCCACGCGTGGCCCGATTGCCGCAGGATTAATTTCCGCACTTCGGGAAACGGATAGTTCGGCATGGACCAGGACGTGTACTTCACCTTGTTTCCGTCTTCGGTGCCCTCCCACTCGACGCAGTAGGGGAGTAATAGGCGGAGGTTGGTGATCACCAGCGCTCCGGCTTTCAGCGTCGCTTTCGCCGCACTGGACGGCGGGCGAAGGAGGCGGCAAACGAAGACTACTTTTTCACCCAGTTCAGCAATGAGATTTCCCGTAACAATCGACCGGAGCTTATCGTCGTGAGAATCGAGCGTGCCCTCGGTAAAGACATGTTCGTGCAGTTCGATGTCCGTCAGAATACTGGACAGGTTGGGCCCATCGCCGGCTTCCGCGGACTCGCGGTACTCCTCGCCCCGAGCGAGGGCGCGATCATAGAGCGGCCGTTTCTCCGGATCGATTAGCACGCGGTAGGCGGCAGTCATCTCCCCAAAGATCAGGTGCGCGGTTTCGCGTTCCGCTTCGTGGGCACGGTCGGGATGGTAGAGGAGGGCCAGGCGGCGGTAGGCACGCCGGATTTCGTGACCATTCGCAGAGGGCGGCACTTCGAGGATCTCGTATTTGTTGCGGGCTGCTTGTACACGTTCGAGCGCGGCGTCGAGAGGGGAGGGGGTTTCTTCAGGCACGTTTTACTCCGCGATAAACTCAATACGTTTGTCGTGACAAAACATCCAGTGCATCAGTTCGTAGAATTCGGGCCGTAGCGCGGTGGAGATGCGGCGGGAACGCGCGCCGCCGGGCAGGGCGAGGCAGAAAGCCTGCTCTCCTGTGGTTCCATCGAACACTTTTAGCCCTTCCACCTGGGCGGCTTCATAACGGCGCGTGACGCGACCTTCGTCACCGTCGATGACAGCGAGTTGGTCACCGGTAACGATGAGCGCTTGCGCGCCGTGGCCGACGGTGAGGGCATCTGTCGTGCGCAAGATGCCGTCCAATTCGCCTCGCAATTGGGCAGACGCGCGGTTGCGGCGGAGGGTGCGCCATTCGCCGAATAGCGTGGGCGCTAGGACGACGGCCGCGCTGGCGGCGAGGGTGAAGAGCCATGAAGGTGGCCAGGTCCATTCGGCGATCATCGGGGTGCTCCTTGGGTTGTAGCGATGCTGTTTTTCACGAGGAGGGTGGAGAGGGTGGGCGCCAGGGGCGGACACATGCCCGGCGGGAGATTCCCGCGTTGGGACTTCTGCTCATCCTGCAAGACGCCGAACGCATTTTCGATGCGGTAGACGTCCGGGATCTGCGCCTGAACCAGACCCGCCCAGGCGCAACTCCAATCGCCGGGCTTCGCTTCGCACCTGGCTAGGGCGGGCGACAAGGCGCTGCTGATTTTGCAATCTTCGGCGATGCGGGCCGGGTTCTGCCGGAGCGCGATGTGGCAGCGCGCGACTGCCGCGCGAGCCCCCGGAACCCACAGCTCGGCGCCGGTCACTTGGGTGCGTAGCACGGCGAGGGCTTGTTCGAGCCGCGACGTCTGGCTGCCATTCCAACGGGGAGTGTGGAGGTACGGAATGCCTCCGGCCGTGGCTCGGGTGAGCGCACCGAGGCGCTCGGTGGGAAAATTGGGGCCGAGATTGCCGCTGAGTGCGACGCGGAAGAGACGCTGGAGCACGGTGAAGTCGCGCAGTTCACGGAACATCGGTTCCAGTTGCCGTTGCTGGATGCCGGCCCAGACGAGCGCGGCAATCTTCGGCTGGATTTGCTGGAATTCCAGGGGATTCTCGTCCTGGTACTCGCCGGGCGAGATGCCTTCTGGTACTTCCAAGGGGGGCGAGGTAAACGCGACCTGGATCATGAAGTCGAGCGGCCAGAGGCGGTCGTTGAGCTGCTTTCCGGTGGGCGGCCGCAGGAAGCTGAGGTCGTCGCTGAGGCGGAATTTTCTTTCCCGCACGCCGCTCCAGGGTATGAACTCGGGCCTGACCAGGAGACGCCTTTGTCCGGCTTCGTCCTTGGGGAGGGACGATGACGCGTCCTTCCGGACGCAGTGGACGAAGGTCTCGGCTTCGGGCATGACGGCACAGGCCCGAATGGATTTCACGAGACTGGAATCGAAATACTCGGGCTTCGCTTGGAAGAGGTCGCCCTGCTTGAGGATGCCTTGCTTCAGGGCGCCGTTGAGGGCTTCATTGAGGGCTGCACTGCTGAGCATGGCCTTCGCCAAGTCGTTGTAGCGTTCGTTCAAGTCGAGACGGCCAATCCGGACGGCCCAGGCCAGGTTGTAGGCCATCAATTGGGTTTGGTAGTGCTTGGTGAGTCCCTCCCGTTCGGGCAAGCCTTGGCGGGTGAAGGTATCGACGAAGCGGTCGAGCTCGGTAACGCGGCAACCGACTGGGGTGTCGAGCAGGGCGGGATGCAAATGAATCTTGAGGGGGCGGACCGGCTTCGCTTCGGTCATGGTGACGGCGACCGGACGGCCGTCGGCGGTGTAGGCAAGCGCCTGGTGGACGAGGCTGCGGTCGAAGGGGCCGAAGGACTGGGTGGTGCCGCTTTGGTGAATCATCACGAGGGTGACGTCGCGGCCGCGAATGGACCATTGGAGGTCCTTATACGCGAGGACGGTTTTGGGGTTGTCGGGCCCTTCGCCGATTAGCACGCCGCCCACGCGGGAGAATCCGCGCAACATGCGAAAGTTGCCGGCGCGCAGCATCTTCACCCGGGAAGCTTGCCGGAAGAGCGGCGCATCGCTCGCGATGCGGTGACGTTCGAGCGAGCGGGCAAAGAGCGTCTTGGCCTCGGCGCGCTGTGCACCGCCGCCGCCAAACCCTCCACTGCCGCCTCCTCCGCCCCCGCCGTGGGGGAGTTCGGCACGTTGTTGGGGGAAGTGATCGTCATAGTTCGCGAGCCCTTCGATCGCCTCTTCCCGCAAGGAGCGCACGCCGCCGCCGGTATGCTCGAGGGCGATCTCGTCAACAATTTGCTGCACCGCTTTCGTGTCGCCCACTTCGCTGGCGAGCGGCCGCCAGTTGCGGCTGCTGTGCATTTTCGCTTCGAACTCTTCGAGGTGGGGTATCTGTTGGCGCTCCATCAGGATGGCCAGTTGTTCGGCGTCGCTGGCCCTCACGGTGGTTAGACGCGTGCGGGTTTTGGCGAGCGAATCTTCGACGCTGGTGCCGTTGGCGAGGTCATTGAGGGTCTTCTTAAACTCGAGGTCAACCGCTTCGTTGACGGCTTTTTTGGTGGCGGTATTCATGCCGGAGCGGAAGGCCTTGTCGAACTCCGCATCCGGGGTGGGCACGGTGCCGTCGAACGCGGTGGATACCATGCGATCGACCAGCGAGGACTGGACGTCCGACGCTTGGACTGGCACGCTGTAGCGCTTGAGGACGTCGGCCTTCACCTTGTCCCATTTGGCGCCCAGATAT
>JBBQQS010000333.1:0-6044 GCA_038215525.1 Bryobacterales bacterium | reverse complement strand
GCTTACCGATACCTCGCACGACGGCACCGGAGGATTGGTGGCACAAGCCGCGGACTGTAACTGGCCTTGCCACTTGACGCGTAAAGGTAGATTCATCGCGAACGGGGCCGTATAGGTGAATCCCTTAGCCGTCGACAGGCTTGTGCCAACGGAACTGAAAGCCGCGGCGCTATCGTCCAGGCCGAGAAAATCGCGGATGAAAACGAAACGCTCGAAGCCGGTACAGTGGGCGCCGAGGATGCCAATCACTCCGTTGAGCCTCAGTTGGTGCGCTTCCCAAAGGACCGTCCCCTCAGACCCACTCGTATTTGCCTCGCCGATCGGAAGTGGGAAGAAATGGATACCGCCGACAATGGTTACCGGCGGCTGGGCTCCTCCCAATACCGTCTGGGCGGTCTCAATCGTGTTGGTGATCCCCGCGTGCGCGCAGCCAGTAACGACTACCATCCCGGTTCTCGTATTGATCACCAAAGCCACCTCTTCCGGAATCACGTCCGGGCTGAGTTTGCCGTCAGGGTCCTGAATGTTGGGCGTGCCGGGGTATGTTTTTTCGTCGTGTTTTCGCGCAATCTTACCGGTCAACCACACGCCGGCCAGGCCCAGGAACTGTGGCGTCGGTTGACTGTTCAGCACAAAGTTGCCACCGAGCGCCAAGTAGCGGGTCTTCTCACCCACCATGTAATTCACGTTATTTCCCCCGCTAATCCGGGGCCAAAACAGTTCGTCTCCACCGCCGTAAGCGTTCTTGAACGTGTCGGGATTAGTCACTCGGCAACTGCTACGTAAGGTATCGAGCCCGGTGGTGTGGTCGTCGTGGTTGTGGCTCAGGATGACATCCGTGATGTTGCAGATGTTCAGATTGAGAGCCCGGGCATTCACCAAAACCGTGTCTGGATTGCCGCCCGTATCGAACAGGAAGCGTTTGGAAACTCCGCCGGAAGTAACCTCGATTAGCGCGGCGAACCCCCATTCACCCACCGTGCGACGCCCGGGCACCGTATCGGAGAGGATGGTGATCTTGTAATCGTCCACCATGGGCTGGTTCGTGGCTGGAGCGTGCCGTGGTCGCTCGCCCGAAAAGGTTGCCGGTACTGACGTCGGCTGCGCTCGAACCTCGTCGAGTGCCGAAGTGGCCAACCGGGCTTGGCCGGACTTCAGGTCCTGCCCTTGGGTGCTGGCAACAGCCAGCAAGCCAAGAGTTACGACAGACGCGGTGGCAAACATGCTTCTAGTGTTTGACATTCAGAATCCTCCTTTGGATTAACGACACATGGTGTGTGCGGATTATGACGTGGACTACGATCGGGTGAACCGATGTCGACTCACCGGATTTAACCTTGTAACATCGACGTAAGCGGTAACGGATGAGCAAGCGTGACAGCGGTAGCAAATTATTCTTCGTTCATGCAAACTTGACGGATTTTTATAAAATCGTACTGGGAAGAATGTCTTTTGGTGTAGGTCTTCTAGATGCTCAGTCGGGGCTCACTGCCGGACCGAGCTGGAGGCGGGTATCGCTGTGCTCTCCCGTTGGACCTGCCCTATGCTGTCCACGGCGAACTTGCCGCTGGTCTGGCCCTTATAAGTACCTTTCTGCAACCACTCGATCGCAGTGTCGAACAGAATCTCATGCTGGTTTTCCCAGAGCATGAAGTGCGAGGCGCAGGCGACACGAACATGAATCTTCTGCGGCACCGCGACCAGGTCATCGTAGAGCGCCGAGACTTGCACGGGCGCCACCGTCTTATCCAGATCGCCATTGATCAGAAGGGTCGGCGTTACGACCTTCGCCGCCTCGACTTTGTTCCAGGGATACCAGAGCGGATCGCGATTAAGCGTTGGCGCTCTGCGGACGCCGTTCCGCCCCCAGGTACTGCCGGTGGGATCGAAGGCGAGCATGAACCAATTGATGTAGTCGCGGATGAGCGGAGAAAACTGATTCGCGCACCCCACCTCTGCATCCCACCCGTTGTGAAAATCGTTCACCCCGAGGATGGTCGTCGGAACTCCGGGCTGCGGTAGCGGTGAGGGCGGCGTTAAGGGGCCCTGCGCGCTGTAGTACTGGCCGGGTGCCAGGAGAAGCATCCGGTCGATTTTCTTCGGGAACTTGGCGGCGTACGCACCGGCGCGATTTCCGCCGCGGGACCAACCGAGAAGATGCACCTTGTCGACGCCCCGAAGCTCGCGGATGTAGTCCACGATGCGGTCAACCTCGTCCACGTCCGAGGACAAGGTCGACAGTTGGAACGGGTAGGTCGCAGCGCAGGGTTGAGCGAGGGTGGTCCCCACGAGATACTGCCGCTGCTGGGCCTGCGACACATTGCAGGGGTTGTCCATCATCGGCCGGGGGCTGAGTCCGTAACCGGTGTGATCGAAGGTGAAAACATCGTATCCGGCGTTAGCGAGGGACTCCATCCAACTGTAGTTTTCAAATCCAAGATCGAAGTCGGGGATAGCCGAGATGGTCGCACCGTGCAGGATGAGTGCGACCGGGCGTTGGGCCGGACCGGTCCTGGCCACCTTCTCCCGCATAAACAACTCGACCCAGGCACCTGTGTTCGCTGGCCCGGTAGAGATGTGAGGAACCATGTAATCAGTGGTCCGGTAGTCCGCCGACGTGGCCAGCCGGGCTTGGCCGGACTTCAGGTCCTGCCCTTGGGTGCTAGCAACAGCCAGCAAGCCAAGAGTTACGAGAGACGCGGTGGCAAACATGCTTCTAGTGTTTGACATTCAGAATCCTCCTTTGGATTTACGAGACATAGTAGATGCGGATGAGATACCCGTGCTACGGTCGGCGGAACCGATGTCGACTCATCGGTTTACTCCTTGTGACAAATACGTGAGCGGAAACGGATGATCAAGCGTGACAGCGGTAGCAAATTATTCTTCGTTCATTCAAACCGGGGTTGGGTTTAACAGGGGTTCCGAAGGTCGAATTGGGGGGCATATGGCAGACGTCATTGTTGCCTTGGCCGCGTTGTGTATACAATGCAGCGGTTCTGAATTTAACTTCAGACGGGGGTGAAGAAGTCTTAAGTCGCTCATTAAAAGGGGAATATGATCCGCTTTGGTCCCTACCGGATTGACATCCCGCAACGGCAACTCCTTCGCGGCGAACAGCCGCTCAAGATCGAAAATATCCCCCTGGACATTCGGGTGCGGAAGACCGCTGATGATTTGGCGATGCCTAGAAAAGCACGTTGCCATTAGAGGGACCCGCTCCCGGCTGAGGCCGACGTGGGGGCCATAGGAGAGACTTCGAGGAGCGTGTGCTTCACGATGGCGAGGGCGAGGGCAAGCGGCGTGGAGGGGTCCTCGATGGTGCGGAAGGCCGGGCTCTGTTGGATGCGCGCGAAGTGCGCGGCCGTCTTGTTGTCGAGCTGGGCGGTGATGGAGGTGGGAGTCAGGGTCATTGTACGGGAGGACGATGCCTGTCCCGCTTTCCCTTCATTTTACGTGAGAAATTCTTACCAGAGTCGTGATGCCCTCGCCCGTAAACGCTGCGAAGATCGTGCCACGCGGGCTCACCACTCCGAGCACGCAATGCTCCCTGGGGGGTTTGCGGATCACGATGCCTATCGGTTGCACCAAGGCGCCGCGCTTCACCACGGCCAGACTGCCGTTGTCGCCGCCAGCGATGTAGTCGAGGTCTCCGCTCTTAATGAGAATATGATCGGGAAAACGGGCCACGTCGACATGGCCGCCGGTTTTGAACATGACATCGAAGACACCAGTCGTAGACGTCAAAACTGGCCGCGATCAAGATCAATAGCCGCTCCCAAGCCAGCCACGCAGAATCCCCTCCGAGGAGGAGAATCAGCAGTCAGGGTATGCCTGGCCAAAGGATCTTGGTCAGTGAATTATGACTGTTATTCCGCGCAACTCGTCAGTCCAATCGGGCGTCGTGTTGGTGCGGGGCGCCCCTAGAATTGATTCCATGGCCTGGGCCGGCTGGCCGGATCGGTGCAAGGCTAGAGTTCGGTTGTACATGGCGCGCGGATCGGCGGGACGGGCGGCCAGAATTTGATCGAATCCGGCGATACCTCGGCCGTAGTCGGCCCGCGAACCTGTCTGGTCGGCCCTCAAACAGTAGGCCACACTCAGAACCTCGAGGCTTTCGAAGCCTGCGCTGCCACTGGCTGGCTGTGCGCCTTCGAGCAGCCGGATAGCGCCGGCGGCATCGCGCTTGAGCAACGCGGCCCAAGCGCGCCAAACTTGGGCTTTCGGCGAACCGGTGGAGGCCAGGCTCGCTTCGGCGCGGGCGAGCGCCTGAGTCGGTATCGTGAGGGCGGTACCACGTTCGCCTGGCGGCAGCGAAGCATAACCCGCGTCGGGTAAGCGCCACGCAAATGGCCGATGGGCCGTGTATGCCTTGGCGAGGAGTTCGGGAACTGCGGATTGAGAACGAGTAACGTAAAAGTAGCAACTGAGTCCTGCCGCCAGTAGCAGCGAGGCGGCCATGGCCAGCGGCCAAATGTTGCGTCGAGGCCGGCGGGATGGGCGAACGGGAAGCCGAGTCATCGCCGCCTCGGCGGCGGCGGCTTCGGCCGGATTGAGGTCCCGCGAAAAACATTCAGTCGCAGCCCTCAGTGCGGACCCACAGCGCTCACATTGAGCCGCATGAGATAGCATGGGCATCGCGTCCTCTTCCCCAATCAGACCCAATACAAGTTGAGGGATCACAGTTTCGGAAAGACAAGACCGTCGCTCAGGGTGCATCCGCACGCGCTCCCCCCTGTTGTGCATCACGTGCTTCAGACATTTCCCTTGTTTCCATTCTCGCCTATTTTTTTTCGAACGTTGAGTGCCAGGCGATGCAACATGCTCTCGATCCCACTCTCCTTTAGCCCAATCCCGGGGAGGAGGGAAATCGCCCGGACGGTCAAGCCCTGGCGGTAGTACAGCCAGAATACTGTACGGTCGCATGGTGACGCCCCCGTTTGTTCTAATAGAGAATCGATCTGCTTCAGCAGCAGCGGCCAGTCGTGATCGTCTCCGTAGGGCTGGCTGACTTCAGCCGCCAGCGCCTGGAGCGAGACGACGTGGAACCGGCTTCCCTTTTTCAACCTCCCATTACGGCGAAGATAGTCGATCGTAACCGAATAAGTGACCGCTTGGATAAGGCCGAAGAGCGCGTTTGGATGCTCGCTGCGGGCTTCCCGCAATATGCGATTTTGATCGGAGCAGAGACGCACGTACGTGTCCTGGATCAGATCTTCCATGGGCAGGGCCGGGCCCCCAGCTTTCACGATCGTAACCACCATCACTTGGTGAAATCGCTTCAGAAATTCTTCCCACGCCCCCGGCGACCCCGTCAGGCAGGCGGCTAGAATCTCTTTGGCATCGGCGGTTTCCAGAGTCCGAAGATACCACAGACGAAAAGGCGGGTTGGCTGGCAAGATGCGTCTGTCGGGCCGAATCAGATTCTGCGGTCCACTTTAAGCTGAAAGATGGCGAGCGAATATTGGGCACGATACGTGTGAACGGCGCGGTCTCCTTGGCGCATCGTGCCTCGGTTGTCGGACCTTCTGCTCCTCCTGATTCGGGAGCGGGACCGCATCGTCACCCGAGAGGAGATCGCCGAGCAGGTATGGGGGAGAGGCCGGCATGTCGAGGCGGCGGATGGCATCAACACAGCGATCCGCAAAATTCGCCGGGCGCTCGACGATGACGCGGATGAGCCTGGCTACATCCAAACGGTGATCGGGCGCGGCGACCGATTCCTGGGAGTAGTCGAGGATGAGTTGGTGCCGGCGGCCGACGCTCCCCTGCCGGCCAGTCCGGTGGTCGAGGCCGGTTCGAGCGCGTGGCCGCGATGGACCATGCCCGCAGCGGCGGTGCTGGTGCTTGTCCTGGCGGGATGGGGCACTTTTCGCCCTGCGACATCCCGGGCGGTGAGCTCCGTCGGCAACCTCACCCGGCTTACCGATGACTTGCGCTACACCGGCTGGCCGGACATCTCCCTGGACGGGAAGATGCTGGCCTATGCGTCTAATCGCGCGGACCCGTCCAATCTCGACGTCTACCTCCAGCCGGTGGAAGGC
>JBBQQS010000332.1:0-6059 GCA_038215525.1 Bryobacterales bacterium | reverse complement strand
CGCCGTACTCGGACGCTGACCACCAGAACTGGGCGGGTCTTGGCCGTCATACCCAGGTCGAACGGCGAAACAAGATCGCGCACGAAGGCGATCTGCAGCCGCCGCCCTTTCGCCAATCAGTCAGGCAGACCTCGCGTTTGTCGGAAAACACATCGAAGAACATTGTCAATGCGATTGACGTCTTGGTCTAGAACAAGGACCTAGTGCCGGGCACTTTCTCCAACCTTTTCACCGTCATTCTGTGGGTGACGGCGTGGCATCTGCGCTCCTCGGCGTCCCGAACCCCGCATGCCTCATGAACTTCGATCACTCAAATCTTCGTTGCTGCCTGTCGATCAGGTCTCGCGCGGTCAGGTACTTCATCATTTGAGATCGCCTCGACGTTGGAGTTGTTCGATGAATCGGTTCTTACCGCGACTTGCGTGCGGACAGGTCGACCCGTGGCTCCGCCCACCACTATCCAACCTGCAATTGACAATGAGCTTAACGCAAACGCAATCAGGAGAACGAACGCCTCTATCGTCAGCGATTGAGCAGGATAGTCCACTTTGGAAAGGCCGGTGGTTACCACCATCATCGCAACCGCGTAAATGAGCCAGCGCCGTCCCAGAGGGCCGCTAAACATTTCCTTCCAGACTTGCATGATATAGTCCACCGATAGCCGCAGTCAGCAGGATCTTTCGTTTTGCGGGTGAGATCGGCCCATTTGAGCTTGGCGAGGGCACGTGACTAAGTGAGGTCCCCGCTCTGTCCGCGGCGAGATCTAGTCGGGGATCGAGCATGTTTGGACGACGACCTGTGACTCCCAACCATAGGTTACGGAGGGATTCTCCGTTGTCTTGCTGACTCATCCCATTTCCTCCTCGTACTAGCTATCGGCAGTACTACTGCGAGAATTTAGAGGCAAAGCCGCGCATCCCCGCCTATCCCCGGCTTCGCCCCGACCCATTACCATCAAATGACTTACAGCCGCCGAAATGCGGTGGACCGCTACTCCGCCGCATTTTCGCCATTAACCAAAGTGTGTTCGGGCTCACACACACTCCAACTATCGCCTACCCATTTACTTACTTGTTCCCCGGCTGACGCCGGGGGCGGGGCGCGACCGCGCTTGAATCTGGACTTTGTGCCCCGCCGCTCGCGCGGCAGGCTAGCGGGTTCAAATGGATCGTCCAAGTCAAGGGGACCAGCGTAGAGCGCGCCTTCGACGTCGCAAGCGGCCGGAATCCGCGGTTCCTTGCCGCGAAGATCGGCGCTTTGAATGAACTTTTGCCGCCGCCTCAAGACTCTGCTTGGATGGCGACCCATCCGGCAAGTTCACCAGCGGCATTGCCTCGCGAGGTGCGGCGGATAGGCACAACGCCTCCGCGGTGAGCCGGTTGCCCCGCCAGATGGGAGAGGCAATTCCGCCAGGGAGCAGGGTGTCCACTTCTTGCAGCTATCGGGGGCATGCACTATGCGTAATGTTCGATCCCAAAGAAATCCCAGGCTATCTCGCCGCGTGGTTGGTGCATACTTGAGGAAGTTGGGAGGATGAATGAAGAAAACGATTCAAGTTCGGGTCAGCCGGGGGGATCACCAGTTCGTGGCCGAATGCCTTGATCTGCCAGCGGTCACCCAGGCCACAACCCTCGATGAATTGTTCGTCAATGTCCGCGAGGCAATTGGCCTTCACTTGGAGGGCGAGGACCTAGCATCATTAGGAATTGCCAGCAATCCCACGGTGCTGGCAACCATGGAACTCGAAGCTGTGGCCTGATGCCGAAGCTGCGGACCCTGTCCGGAAGCGAAGTGCTGGGGATACTAGCCGAGTTCGGTTTCCAGCCGCTTGGCCAAACTCAGACACTCACGATCCCCAATCACAAGGAAATCGACCGCGGTACCCTTCACGCAATCTTCCGGCAGGCATGCCGTTTCGTTGCGGAATCCGAACTCCGACCAAGGCTCTTCGCCGACTGAAGAGTTTGCCGCCTTGGGTGGATCGCGGGCACGATCGCTGTATTTCGTCTCCGATCGCCTATATCCGTATCAGACCAGTGATAGGCAAAGCGGCGCATCCCCGCGTATCCCCGGCTTCGCCCCAAACCGCTCCAATCGAATGAATTACCGCCGCGAAAATGTGGTGGACCGCTACTCCGCCACATTTTCGCCATTAGCCAAAGTGGGTTTGGGCTCACACACGCTCCAACTATCGCCTTCGCATTTACTTACTTGTCCCCGGGCTGACGCCGGGGGCTAGCTTGGGGCTAGCTTAGGGAATCGCGCTAGCCTGCCGCGCCAGCGGCGGGGCACAACCCGACTGAATCTGGACGGTGAGCCCCGCCGCTGGCTCGGCAGGCTAGGGACTGGGTGCCCCGCCGCTCGCACGGGGGGTTAGAACGGATCGCCCAGATCAATGGGACCACTATCAGGACCAGCATAGCCCGCGTCTTCGACGTCGCCGGTGCGGTTCTCGAAGCGGGTGAATTCGTGGCGGAAGAAGAGGTTCACCGTGCCCGTGGGACCATTACGCTGCTTGCCGATAATCAGCTCAGCTTGGCCGCGGAGGCTTTCGACGTCGCGCTTGTAGTACTCTTCGCGAAAGCAAAATAGCACGATGTCGGCGTCCTGCTCGATGGAGCCGGATTCGCGCAAGTCCGAGAGCTGCGGACGGTGGTCGCCGATGCGCTGCTCGGTGGCGCGGCTGAGCTGGGAGAGCACCACGACCGGAATGCGCAGTTCCTTCGAGAGCAGCTTCAAGCCGCGCGACAATTGGCTGACTTCCTGGACGCGGTTCTCTGCCCTGCCCCGGGTCTGCATGAGTTGCAGGTAATCGACGATCACCATGGCGAGGCCATGCTCGGCCTTCAGGCGGCGGAGCTTGGCGTGGATGTCCATCACGTTGGACGCGGCGCTGTCGTCGATGAAAAGCGGGGCGTTGGCCAGCTCTCCGGCGGCCACCATCAGGCGGCGGCGCTCGTCGGCGTCCATGTAGCCGCTGCGGAAGCGCTGCTGGTCGACGCGCGCCTGGGAGCAGATCATGCGGGTGAGCAACTGCTCCTTCGACATTTCGAGCGAGAAGACGGCCACCGTTTGCGGATTCTTCGGGTGGGTGGCGATGTAGGTGCCGATGTTGAGCGCCATGGCCGTTTTACCCATGGCGGGGCGGGCGGCGAGGATGATGAGCTCGCCTTCGCGGAAGCCGCCGGTCATCTCGTCGAGCTTCAGAAAGCCGGTGGAGATGCCGTGGCGGCGCTTCGTGGGATCAAGGAAGTTGTTGATCCCGCCTTCGAACTCGTCGATGATCTGCCCGGGATTGAGCATCGAGCCGCGGTTCCTGCCTTCGCTCAGCTTGAGCAGGCCTTCTTCGGCTTCGGCTAGGATCGACGAGGGCTCGTCTTCGGCGAGGAAGGCGCGGTCCATGACGGTTTGCGCGCTCAGGATGATCTTGCGGAGGAGGCTTTTGTCCTTGACGATTTTGACGTAGCTGTCGAGGTTGAAGATTTGCGGCAGGCCGTCGTCAAGCGAGATGAGGTAAGTAAGGCCACCGATGCTTTCGAGCTGATTCTTCTTGATGAGCTCGTCGGCGAGGGTGACCCGGTCGATCTGGTCGCCACGCTCGTAGAGTTCACCCATGCGCTCAAAGATGCGGCGGTTGGCTTCGAGAGAGAAGTCGGCGGAGTCGAGCAGGCCGGCGACGCTGATGAAGGCCATCGGCTCAAGCAGGATGGAGCCGAGGACGAACCGTTCAGCGTCGAGGTTCGCCGGCAATCCACGTTCGTATGCAACGCTGGGGCTGGCCATCTTGGAGTTGTTTTCGCGCAGGTAGCTTTTCACGGTAGCGGGCGGACCTGACTGTACGCAAGCCCGAAATGCGCTGAAGCGAATGAGCGGGTTAGCCTGTGGGAAGCGGGGCGTGAAAGCAAGCTTAGGCTGTGAATTCTAAGTGCATGAAAGAAGAGGGTGATTGGCCCCCCAAAAGCGGTTATCGACATTTTTCCCACAGACATTCCGGGCGCGTTTCGTTTGCCCTCTCTTGTCTTGTACCGCAGCGTCGTTACCGGGGCAAGGCTTTTCCGCTGAGCCTCACGGCTTGGCGGATTTGCGGAAGACCAGAATGTGCTGCCAAGGCAGGCCGGGAATCACTTTATCGAGGGTGAAGCCTTCGTCCTCGAGCTCGAGCTTGGCCTCGGCGACGCTCATCTTGTGTTCGGGCCGAATGGGGACGTAGGGATCTTCCTTGCGAAACTCAAGGAGCACGAGGCGGCCATCGTCCTTGAGCGTTTGGCGCAACTTACGCAGCATGCGCTGGGGTTGGGCGAGTTCGTGGTAAACGTCCACCATGATGGCGAGGTCGATGGCGCCCAAGGGGAGCTTGGGGTCGGTCTCTGTCGCCAGTACCGGCTCGACATTCTTCACTTGGCTTTCTTCCAGGCGCTTGCGCAGGAGGGCGAGCATTTCCGGCTGGATGTCGCTGGCATAGACCTTGCCGCCGGGCGCGACCTTCTTCGCCATGCGAATCGTGTAGTAGCCGACGCCCGCGCCGATGTCGGCGACGACCATGCCGGGCTTCAGGTCCAGCAGGTCGATCGCCTTGGTGGGTGATTCTTCGCGCTCGCGTTCGGCGCGCTCGAGCCAGTCCGCCCCGCCGACGCCCATCACCGGAGCGATGCGCCGCCCGCTCTTCGGGTGCACGCCTTGCGGGTAAGCCGGCATCACTACCAATGCCGCCAAAAGCCAAATCGCCAGCCGGGCCCAACTTTCGATTAGAATCATGAATAGAGTTTACCTTCACTCATCATGATGACTAAAATGCGATTCCCGTTTCATTGCTTCGCGATTGCCTTCGGACTGGTGCTCTTGCTTTCCGGATGTGGAGAGTCGCCTACCACCGACTCCATTGTTTATAAGATGGGCGACAAGGTGCAGGTGGGAACCATGGTCTACACCGTACTCGAAGCGGAGTGGAAAGCGGATCTGTCCGGCAGCGAGGGTTTACCGCAGACCCCCAAGAACCGCTTCCTGGTGCTCAAGGTCGCGATGACCAACGGGGGCGGCGCCCAAACCGCGATCCCGCTCTTGACGCTCGAAAACCCCAAGAAGGACAGCACGCTCGAAGTCTCCGAGGTGAAGAATCTGCCTAACTGGCTGGGGATTGTGCGCTTGATCAACCCGGCCCAAACCGAGACCGGCTTCATTGTCTTCGACGTGCCGACCGGCGCCTACAAGCTCCGCGTGACGGACGGCAAAGAGACGGGTTCTGAGACGACACGCCTGGTCGACATCCCTTTGTCACTCAGCGAACCCACTCGTTAACCACCCGACATGCTTGCCCTGCTGCTGACCACGCTGCTGTTGACTACGCTGCTGGCCGCGCAGGGCCCACCGGTGGGCTTGCGCCTCGAGGAAGCGACTTTCCACCAGTTTGAGGATGGGCCACCTTACGCGCAGGCCTTCCGCGCGGGCGAGCAGGTATTCTTAGACCTCCGCGTGGCCGGCTACGGCAAGAGTGACGATGAGAACCCGGAACTGAAGCTGAAGTGGACTTTCGCGGCCGTCGACGCGGCGGGAAACCGCTTTGAGCCACCCTATTCGAGCGGCCTACAGACAGGTTTGGCCGCCCAAGACTCGGACTATCGCCCGCGAGCGCGCTACTCAGTGGCCATCCCGGTTTTTGCATTGGAAGGCACTTACCGGGTGCAAGTGAAAGTAACCGATGAGGTGACGCAGCAGTCGGCGGAGGGCAGCTACCCGTTCCGGGTGCGCGGCAAGGTGCTTCCCAAGTTACCGCCTTTGGGCACACTCGTGCAGTTCTTCCGGCAGGAAGAGGACGCGAATCCCCTCACGCTCCCGGTTTTTCGGCCGGGCTCCCAGGTTTGGCTACGGTTTGACATTCAGGGCTTCACGCAAGCCAAGGATCACTCGATTGCAGTCAACTATGGTGTCGCCGTCGTCGGGCCGGATCAGAAGTCCTTTTTGACCCAGGATCCCGCGGCGACTGACCAGGCTAAACCCTTTTATCCCCAAGCCTTCGTCCCCGCCGCATTTATGATCCAATTGCCACCCCAAGCACTGCTTGG
>JBBQQS010000331.1:0-6084 GCA_038215525.1 Bryobacterales bacterium | reverse complement strand
TGCCGATGGCGATGCGGCTGGACGAAACTGTCTCGGGCGTGAAAGCCGATGTGGCGGTGAAGGTGTTCGGCGATGACTCGGCGAAGTTAACGGAGATTGCCGACAAGGTGAAGACGGCGGTGGGTCCGGTGGCCGGTATAGCGGACTTACAGATGGAGTTGTCGGAAGGCGTGGGCGAATTGCGCGTACAGCCGCGGCGCGAGTTTTTGGCGCGCTATGGCTTGACCATCAACGACCTGCGCGATGCCGTTGATGCGACGACCGGCGGCATTGCAGTTTCGGAGTTTGTAGAAGGCCAGCGGCGCTATCCGCTGATGCTGCGCTTTCCGTCAAGTTACCGGCAGGACGCCGAGCAGATGCGCAATCTGGTAATGCGTGCTCCGGCCGGCGAGCAAGTACGGCTGGGCCAAGTGGCCACGGTGGAACGGGTGCAGGGCCCGGATATCATCCAACGCGAGAACGGGCAGAAGCGGTTAGTGGTGCAATTTAATGTGCGCGGACGTGACCTAGGCAGCGTAGTGGCGGATGCGCAGGCGCGAATTAGTAAGTCGGTGACGTTGCCCACCGGATATTGGCTCGATTGGGGCGGACAATTCGAGAATCAGGTGCGCGCAATGCGTCGCTTGGCGATTATCCTGCCGATCTCAATCGCGCTGATTCTGGCTTTGTTATATGCGACGTTTACCTCCATGCGGCAAGCTTTGCTGATTCTGTGCGCGGTTCCGTTCGCCTTGATCGGCGGCATTGCGATGCTGTGGGTGCGCGGGATGAACCTGAACTTATCGGGCGCGGTGGGCTTTATTGCGCTATTTGGCGTGGCGGTGCTGAATGGCGTGGTGATGGTGTCGACGATCAATCACCTGCGGCAGTTGGGGGCGAGTTTGCACGAGGCAGTGATTGAGGGCGCGGTGGAGCGATTGCGGCCGGTTCTGATTACGGCATTGGTGGCGGTGGTGGGTTTTCTGCCGATGACGTTGTCTTCCGCGCCGGGCTCTGAAATTCAGCGGCCACTGGCGACGGTAGTAGTAGGCGGCTTACTAAGCGCGACGTTCCTGACGCTTTTCCTGTTGCCGGTGCTTTACGCCGCATTCACGCCAAAAAATCGACTACAATAACGTCATCTAAGTCTTTGGATCGAGGTTTCTATGTCAAACTTTGCCCACTGCGCCCTGTTGACGTTTACTTCGCTGATGGCCTTTGGACAGGAGTTCCGTTCGACGTTGTCGGGCCGGGTGCTGGACCCCGCAGGGGCGGCAGTGCCGAATGCGAAGATAACGGCGACCGGAATCGATACGGGGGCCAAATACGAAGCCGTTTCGAGCACGGCGGGAGAGTACACTCTGCCGTTCCTGGCTCCCGGGCCGTATTCACTCGCAGCGGAGGCGGCAGGTTTCAAGAAGTTCACCCAAAATGGTTTGCAGATCGGCACCAATTAAAAGGTATCGCAAGATGTGCTTTTGCAGGTTGGCAGCCCAAGCGAGTCAGTGACGGTGACCGGCGACGTCGAGTTACTGCAGACGGCTTCGGCGAGCGTGGGGCAGGTGATTTCGTCGAGCCAGATTGAGAATATGCCGATGAATGGGCGCACCGCGTTGACCTTGGCGCAGTTAGCCTTTGGCGTGACGCCGTCAAGCGATCCGCGCTTTACGCGGCCTTTTAACAATGCCGGTCCATCGGGATTTTCGATGGGTGGCGGCCAGAGCCAGTCGAATGAGTTACTCCTGGATGGTGCGCCGGATATGACGCGCAACCGTCGCGTGGCCTACAACCCGCCGGTGGACGCGGTGTCCGAGGTGAAGGTGGAAGCATTTCAGCCGGATGCGGCATACGGCAACACGGCGGGCGGCACGGTGAATGTGGTGATGAAGGGCGGCACGAATGAATTTCATGGCAGCCTGTATGAATTCAACCAATAAGCTGTTCTTCTTTTTCACTTACGAAGGGATTAAGTAGAGCGAGCCGGAGCCGACATTCTCGACGATCGCCACGACGGCGCAGCGGAATGGCGACTTCAGCGGGCTGCCGGGGGTGACGATTTTAGATCCGTCGACGGCGCTCTTGAATAATGGGATCATCACCCCTACCGCATTCCCGGGTAATCAGATTCCCGCCCGCCGGATCAGCCCGATCTCGAAAAACATCCTGGGCTTTTTCCCGCCGCCCAATGCGGTGGGGACGCCCGCCGCCTCGTGGAAAGCCGCGACCTGAACTTTGTACCCAATGTGTTCCTGGCTCAAGGTTCGGTGCGCGATCAGGCCGCGATTACGCGCCTGACGACGGTGGTGACGAACCCTTTCCGGACTTTACTGCCCGGAACGAATTTGAACGGCGGCACGATCAACCAGGAGAATCTACTACGGGCTTATCCCCAGTTCAACGGCGGCAACGGCGTGCGAGTGGAAGGTCAAGCAAACGGCTATTCGAAGTTCCACCAGTTCCAGGTGCGCTTTGAGCGGCGCTTCTCGGATGGCTTGCAATTCCTGACGAATTACTCCTTCAGTAAGTTCACTGAGGCTACTGACCGCCTGAATGCGGGTGACTCGCAGTTGCAGTACCGGATTGCGGATGAAGACCGGCCCCATCGCTTCGTGTTTAGCGGTAGTTATGATCTTCCGTTTGGCAAGGGTAAGTCCTTCTTCTCGGGTGTGAACGGAGCGCTCGATCGGGTGGTGAACGGTTGGCAGTTGAATACCATTTATACGACACAGGCGGGGGCTCCGGTGGATTGGTCCACTAATCTAACTTATCTGGGCGGGAATCTGAACTGGCAGGGCCGTAACCTGAATAATACGTTTGACGTGACGCGTTTCGAAACAGTTGCGGCCAATCAGCCGGAGCGCAATATCCGCTCTTTCCAAAGGCGTCACACCGCCTACCGGGCGGATAGGATCAATAACATCGATATCAGCGTGATTAAGAATATTCAGTTGGTGGAGCGCTTCAAATTGCCGTTCCGCGTGGAAGCATTGAACGCTTTTAACCGGACTAACTTCAACGGCCCGGAACTGAATCCGACGAACCGGAACTTCGGCCGGATCACTTCGGCGGCGAACTTGCCGCGGGTGTATCAACTAGCGCTGCGGCTGCGTTTCTAGCGCGGCATCCAGAAGGGCTCGGCCGTGGGGACAAAGGCGATTTTTACGTCTTTGATAAAAGTCTTCAGCCACGCGGCGCAGTTCTCCATGCCGGCCTGTTCAGAGGGGATGTGCCCCATCAGGATGAGCGCTTTGCGCTTGCCTTGCGCCGCCGCATCCGCCACATATTCGATGGTTTCCCACTCGGGTACTTCGCCAATGACCAAAGCTTCCACATCGTCGCGCTGTAGCATCCGGCGATGAGACTGCGCGCCGCCGGCGCCGGGTAACAGGGCCACTTTGGTAACCAGCAGATTCTTGTCGCCCACCGCGCGCAGCACGGTGATCTTCATCTTCTTTTGCATTTGGCCGGCGAGTTTTTCGAGGCTAATGGCGGGCAGGGTGTAGAGGGCGGGCGTCTCGGGGTTTTGAGCTTTTTGCCAGCCAAGCGCGTTAGTCATGCCCTCCAAAATGCCGTCGGGGCGGCGGCGGTGCCAATAGTCGTGGAAACGGAAGACGACCAGCTTATGGTCGCGGATGAACTTATCTTTGGCAGCCCAGACGGCGTCCTTCTCTTTCTCGAAGACCTCCGTGCCGTCGAGGTGGCTATAGAAGGTGGGCTCATGGGTGATGATCAGATTCTGGCCAGCAGCGGCGGCGCGTTCGAGCACGTCGTAAGTGGCCATCATGGTGGTGGCGATGCCGGTGATGGGCGTGTCGGGATCGCCGGCCTTGATGGTGTCGACGGTGGGCTCGCGCCAGGGGACGCCCACTTGGGCCTTGATGCGTTCGATGACTTCGCGGGCGGTGGGCTGGGCGGAGAGCGTGGCGACCGACAGAAGGAGGATGCGGATGAGCATTCGTCAACGATATCCTAAAGATCTTATGTTTCACGGCGGCGCTTATGTGCTGGCCACCGGCCTGAGTGTGGCGATGTTCTCAATGGTGCAGGCGGTGGTGCTGAGTCCGCTGCCATTGCCGCAGCAGGAGAACCTGCACCTGATTTGGAAGATGGACACGCAGTTGAAGGCGCAAGTGGTGGGCGAGTTGGCGTATCCTGAATTGGCCGATTTGCAAGAGAATCCGGCGATTGAGCGGGTGGCGCTGATTCCGTGGGGGTGGTGGGCGATACGCGTTACCGGCGGGTGGTGGAAGCGATGGACGATGTCTATGTGCCTTCGCGCCAGGCGAGTGTACCGACGAACTATGTCGTCCTGCGAGATAGCGCGCCGGCGGGCGAGTTACTCGCGCTCGTACGGCGTACGCTCAAGGACCTGGACCCCAGCCAGGCCATTGCCAATCCAGCCACGCTCAACAAATTAGTCGAAGCGGCATACGGCGCGAAGCCGGTTTAGTTTGTCGCTGATGTTACTCTTCGCGGCAGGGGCGGTGTGACTCGCTGCGGCGGGGATGCACAGCGTGGTCGGCGAAAGTGTCACCGTGCGGACCAAGGAGATTGCGGTGAAGACTGCCTTGGGGGCGGGGCGCGGCAGGTTGGTGCGGGAGTGTATTGGGCGGGCGCTGCTTTGGGTTCTATTGGGCGAAGCGGCGGGCTTGGTGGCGGCTTTCTTCCTGGCCCGCGACGCTTCGGATTTGCTCTATCGAGTTTCGCCTACGCCTACGGACCCATGGGTCTTGGGTAGCGTGACGTTGCTGGTGTTTGCCGTGGCCGGCGGCGCCGCGTTGATGCCGGCTTGGCTCGCCGTGAGCGAGGACCCGCGTGACGCATTGCAGGGCGATTTGGGTTAGTTTAATAAGTGTGTTGATTCGACTCGGGGTACTCATGGGATTGCTCTCGCTGAGCGCGGGGGCGGAGATGCGTCGCTTGGAGGGGCCGGCCCGGGCGTTGGGTGTCGCCGCAGGTGGCGAGGCTAGGCAGGTAAGAGTGCGAGTATCGCTAGATGGACAGGCCTGGTCGGCGTGGCGGGAGTATGCGATCGACCCGGACGAGGGCACGGTGATTTGGTTCGATACGGCGGCGCGCTTCGTGGAAGTAGACGGCGCAGGCGACGGGAAGCTTTTGTTAATTGACCCCGGAGTAACTCCCGAGGCATTGCGTAAGAGCCGGCGAGGGGCCGAGATTGAGGGCCGCTCACAATGGTGCCCAGCGCCTTTCGTTTGCCCGAAGAATAGCGACCCTTCCTTTACTCGGCCCACCCATGTGATCGTGCATCACACCGCCGGCAATAATAACGCTACCGATTGGGCGGCGGTGATGCGGGCGATTTGGGAGTTACATGTGAAGGGAAACGGCTGGGCGGATATTGGCTATAACTTCCTGGTTGACCCCAACGGCGTGGCTTATGAAGGACGTGGCGATGGAATCCTGGGGGCGCATTTCTCGGCGGTAAATACGGGCACTTCGGGTATTTCGATGATCGGCACTTACACTGGCTTACCGCCGACCGTGGCGGCCATGTCCACGTTGATCGACTTACTCACTTGGCAGGCACAGCGTTACTCGCTGGACCCGTTGGCGGAAACGCTCCATGCGGCGAGTGCTCTCGAATTGAATGTCGTAAGTGGACATCGAGACGCCGGACTTTCGCCGCGGGCGAGTGGGCGGACGGAGTGCCCCGGTACGTCGCTCTATCCGTTGCTGCCTGCGTTGCGCGAAGAGGTGTGCCGACGGTTGCCGGGTTGCGTGCCGGTTCGCGAGCGGCCGAATCGATGTATGGGGGCGACAGTGGCTTGTGTGTCGGCGGTGGTGAATTCGGCGAATGGCGATGCGCGGCCGGTGGCGGCGGGGTCGATTGCGTCAGCTTATGGGGCGGATCTGAGTGGGCTTCGCGCTACGGTGAACGGCCGGACAGCAGTCATCGTGGGCGGAGACGCGAGTCAGTTGAATTTCCTGGTGCCGCTGGTGACGGAGCCCGGTACTTCACGGCTTGAGTTGTTCGCTGGTACTGAATTGCGGCTTTCCCGATTGTTCTGGGTGACGGAGACGGCGCCGGCGATCTATGTCGCGCTCAACCACGACGAGCAGACGGTGAATGGTCCTGGAGCACCG
>JBBQQS010000330.1:0-6134 GCA_038215525.1 Bryobacterales bacterium | reverse complement strand
CGATTCGCTTCCTTCTTGCTCTTAATTATATCAGCCAGCGAGGCAACGAGAATCGTCCGTTCCCCAAGGTCAATCTTGGTGCATTGACTCCGCAAGCTTTTGAACGATTTCGCGCCGTGGATACTCGCCGTGAGGTCGACTTGCAGTTCGGGCCGCTGGCGCAAAATGCGGTAGACGCTGGACAGGCTCGGAAACGGTTGCGAGATGCTCGCGCCCAGCAGGACCGCCACCTGCCGGATCTTGGCATCCGCGTGATTCTGAGAACCACAGTAGAAGAAATCGAAATCGACAGTCGTCACAGGGGCGCTGTGCAAGGCGGCGCCGGCGTTCCCGATCAGGATCGCCTCGAGCTTCGCTTCGGCGAAGGCGTCCGCTATTTCGACGAGGTAAGGCGCGGCGTCCATATGCGCCAGTATAGGGGCTAAGAGGACGTGCCAGCAGAGGCCCATACGCTCATCGGATTTTTTAGTCGATTCCTTTATGACTGAGGTGTTCTCCTCAATGCGGGCGATTCTTTCATCGGTTTTCTGGGCGCAGAGGATCGCGGTGAAGATGGCAAAAAGATACAGAGCATTTCGCACCTTTTAAGTTTACAACTGATTCTCGTACCAGATCAGATTTGTCGTGGCGCCGCCGATGCAGGCGATATCGTCCCGGCCGTCACCATTCAAATCGACCGCAACGCACGAGTTGGCCCGCATGCCGGGGCCATCTACCGCCTGCCGCACCCATTGCTTGGCGATACGGCGCCAGAGGAAGACGCCGCCGCCCACGCCCCGGTCGCCGACGAGGATCTCTTCTTTGCCATCCCGATCAAAATCAGCAACTTCCAGCGTGTGGCCCTCCTTGAGTGAGGTGTCGATTACCTGCCGGCGTTGGCCTTCGTAAACGACGACCTGGGTACCGTGCCAGGGCTCGATAGCGGCCACAAAGCGGCGGGCGACGGCAACATCGCTCGAGCCGGATTTGGGCCAGGGGGCAGGGTCGCCTTTGGTGATCTCCTTGCGCTGCCAAGCGCCGGACGCGAGCCGGTAGGTATGAATACCCAGAAAACTGGCGGTATAAAGGATCTCTTTTTTGACGTAAATTCCGTGCATTACGCCCTCTTCGGCGGTCGAGATCACTTCGCGCTTCCAAACGCCCGGCCGGTAGAAGACGAGGGGGATGTGGCCGCGGTAATCGGGCGGCCGGGTGGTGGGGTCGGCGAGCGGAGCGTTAATAACGACAGGCTTGCCGTTGAGCTGCATGGTCCGCAGGCGGTGGGAGGAGGGAATGCGGTCGATCTCGCGTTTGGTCCATTCGGCGTCCGGTGTCGCGCCGGGCTCGAGCAGGTAGACGTGGCCTTCGCTTTTGGAGGGATCGTTGGCAAAATGGTCGGCGACGACGATAGCATTGCCGGCGACGGCGAGGTTGATCATGGCGGTCATACCGCGAACGATCACGTGGCGCTGCCAGCCTCCATTATCCAGACCCCTGTTTTGAAACCAGACGAGTTCAGACATCCCGCTGGCGAGGGCGATGAGGTCGGGCTTGCCGTCGTGGTTTACGTCGGCGACTACCACTTGGTAGCCGCCTTTGAGGTCGCTGGCAATGGGGTGGGGGGTGAAACGAAGATCAGCGGAAAGAAGAAGAAGGCACAACGATAGCATCGCGGCCACGATAGCACGTACAATGAGGTCGTGTGGGGACGTAGCTCAGCTGGATAGAGCGTCTGCCTCCTAAGCGGAAGGTCGGCAGTTCGAATCTGCCCGTCCCTACCACCGAAAAGCAAAAGGAAAAGCGGGCGCTACACGGAGGATGGTAAACGCCCGCCCGGGTTGCATCTCGTTTCTGAGGCTTAGGACACTGGCGCGGAGACGTGCGCGTCGAGTAGCTTTACTAGGTCCGGCTTGCCGAGAGCGCCTACGCGTTGATCGACCACCTGGCCGCCTTTGAACACCAGCAAGGCTGGAATGCCACGGATCTGGTACTTCGCCGCCGTCTGCTGGTTGAAGTCGACGTTCAACTTGCCGACCTTGAACTTGCCGTCGTATTCTACGGCCACGGCGTCAATGGTGGGGGTCATCATGCGGCAAGGGCCGCACCATTCCGCCCAGAAATCCACCAGCACGGGGACCTCGGACTTGAGCACATCTTGATCGAACGTCGCGTCGTTAAATTCTAAAGTCTTTTGACCAGCCATATTACCCTTCCATGTCTATGATGCCACGGGTGGGGGAAAGGATTCTGCCTGGGCCTGAGGATCCTCGGAATTTTCAGGCTCTTCGAGCAGCGCGCGGTACAAGCCCGAGTAGGCCGACGCCGAGGCGTTCCACGAATAATCGCGGGCCATGGCCGTGCGCACCATGCGGCCCCACTGATCGGGATCGTTCCAAAACACCTTGACCGCATGCCGGACGGCTGCGAGCAAATGAGGCCCGTAGGCGCCCCAGAACTTGAAGCCGGTTTCGCCATCCACCGTATCGTCGAGCCCGCCGGTGGCGTGCACGATGGGCAGGGTGCCGTAACGGAGGCTGTACATCTGGTTGAGCCCGCAAGGCTCATAGCGCGAAGGCATCAGGAACATGTCGGCGCCGGCTTCGATGCGGTGAGCCAAGGGATTATTGTGGCCGATCCAGCAGCGGAACTTGTCGGGGCGGGCCCAGTTCAAGTGGTTGAACATGTCCTCGAGCCTGGGGTCGCCGGAGCCCAGGACGATGAGGGTGAGCTCTTCATCCAAGATCGGGGCGATGATTTGGCCGACGAGATCGAGGCCCTTTTGTTCGGCGAAGCGGGAGACGACGCCGATGATGGGGCGGCGGAGATGACGGTCGTCGAGGGGGAAGCCGAAGTATTCGAGCAGGTCGCGCTTGCAGGCGAGTTTGCCGGAGAGGTCGCGTGCGGAGTAGGGGGCGACGAGGAAGCGGTCGGTTTCGGGGCTCCAGTCGTCGTAGTCGACGCCGTTCAGAATGCCGGCTAGTTGGCCGCTGCGGGCGCGGAGGATGCCTTCCATGCCGCAGCCGAATTCGGCGGTTTGGATTTCACGGGCATAGTTGGGGCTGACGGTGCTGAGATAGTCGGCCCAGATGAGTCCAGCTTTGAGGAGGTTGCCGCCGCCGTGGAATTCGAGCGCGCCGGCATTCCAGAAGCGATCGTCGAGGCCAATTTCGGTGAGTTGGCGCTGTGGAAAATAACCTTGATAGCCAAGGTTATGGATAGTGAAGAGCGTTTTGGTGCCAGCGAAGGCGGGGTCGTCGGGGAAGAAGAATTTGCGGTAGAGCGGCAGCAGAGCGGCTTGCCAATCGTGACAGTGGAAGATGTCGGCGCGGAAGAGGTGGCGCGAAACTTCGAGGGCCGCGAGGCAGAGGACGGCGAAGCGGAGGGCGTTGTCGCCGAAGTCGCCGGCCCGGTCGCCGTAGATGCCGTCGCGGTCGAGCAGGCCGTGGCAATCGATGAAGTAGAACTTTACGCCGCGATTGAGCTTGAGATAGATGTTGACGCTATAGAAGCCGCCGTTGAGCCAGATGCGGACATCTTCGCGCACGAGTACGGCTTCATTGCGAGGGATGGATCGATAGCGCGGCATGACGACCGCGGCTTCGTCACCAAAGGCTTGGAGCGCCACCGGCAGGGCACCCACGACGTCGGCCAAGCCGCCGGTTTTGGCGAAGGGGTGCGCTTCGCTCGCGACCATCAGAATTTTGGCCATCTTAGGGTTCCGCCGTCACTTGGGCGCGTAGATTGGCGACACCGGCGGTGTAACGGTCGTCGATCACTTGGATGGCGACGGCGTCTTCGAGCCAGTCGTGCCAAATGCCGTCGGGGTCGTGCGAAGCGGCGGTGATCGTATAGTCGTTGGGACAGAGCCAGCAGCCGAAGGCGAAGCGCACCGTGCGAGTGTCACCGGCGGCGACGGGGCCGAGCTTTACATGCTCAAGCTCGGTGTTGGTGCCGTAGACTTCCATGCCGATGCGGGTGCGGAGCATGATGCCGACGACGGGGTCCGCGATGGCGGCGGCAAAGCTGACGGTGACTTTGATGGCCACGGCCTCGCCGCTGCGCCACACCATAGTGGGCTGTCCGTCTGCGCCCACGGTCTCAATGGCTTCGAGGTGCGCGCGCCCATCGCCGCGCCGCAGGGTGGGCAAAATGGGGGCGCTGTGACCGGTACCGGCATTTCGCTGGGCGATGGCCACGTCGCGCAGATAGTGGGTATAGACCTCGCGCGGATCACCTTTTACAAATGTCAAATCGTCTTTTCGCCACCAGAGCTCGTCACAAAGAGTGAGCAGCAAGCGTTCATCATGGGTATGCAAAAAGACGGTTTCCCCACGATCGCGACGGGTGACGGATTCTGCGGCAACGCGGGCACGGGCGAAGTCATCTTCGGTGCGGAAGGCCAGGGTGGGTACGGGGTCTGGATGTTGGCCCACCAGACCGATGATGCAGGCACCCGGCGGGGCAACGCTAGACTGAGGAATCGACATTGTGATTAGGATAACGGGTTTCGCGATGCTGCTCGCGGTTTCGGCGGCGGCGGTCGAGTCTGAGTCAGATTTGCGGGAGGCATTTTCCCGCCAGACGGGCGAAGTGCGCCTGCCACCCGGCGTGACGGTGCTCACCAAGCCGCTGGAAGTGCGGGCCGATGCGCGGGACCTGGTGATCAGCGGGACCGCCAGTACAGTGCTGCGGGCGAGCCCGAAGTTTGTGGGCCGCGCGCTGATCCATGTGCAAGGCGGGACGCGGATTTCGCTGCGGGACTTTACTATTGACGGCAATCGCGCCGCGCTGGCGACGGCGATCGGCATGCCGCCTTCAAACCAGCCATTTCACCGCTTTTACATGAACAACGGGCTGGTGGCCGAAGGGGTGACGGACCTGGTGATTGAGTCGATCGTGTTTCGCGAAGTGGCAAATCTCGCCGTGCTGGTGAGCCATTCGCAGAACGTGCGCGTGCGGCGGTTGCGCCTGACGGATTGCGGCAGCTTGAACGACAAGCGGCGGAACAACACCACTGGCGGCATTCTATTGGAGGAGGGCACGAAGAACTTCGAGGTGACCAATTGTAAGCTGCTGCGCGTGCGTGGCAACGGCATTTGGACCCATTCTCTTTACACCTCGCCGCGGAACGAAGACGGGCGCATTGCCGAAAACGACATTCAGTATTCCGCCCGCGATGCGATTCAAGTGGGCCATGCGACCCGGGTGCGGGTGGTGAGCAACACGGGGCGTTTCATCGGCTATCCTTCGGCCGAGGTGGATATCGAGAATGAGGGCTGGCCCGTAGCGATCGACACGGCGGGGAATGTTGATCAATCGAGCTATGCGCTGAATGTCTTTGAAGAGTTGAATGGAAAGTGCATCGATCTCGACGGCTTTCATCATGGCGAGATCCGGCGGAATCGCTGTGTGAACGCGAAGCCGGCGGCTCAGTATCCTTACGGGCATTACGGCATCGTGATGAACAATTCGAACCCGGACATGGAGAGCGAAAAGATCACCATCATTGACAACGAACTCGAAGGGATGAAGTTCGGGGGCATTTTTGTGATTGGCAGTGGCCACCGGATTGAGAAGAACCGGATGCGGAATTTGAATACGGCCGGTTGTCCGGAGACGCAGGGCAAGGTGGCTTGTGTCTATGACATTCAACAACCGGATCTGTTGCAGAGTGGCATTTATTTGGGGATTTTTGTCGATCCGAAGCGGCGCGCGCCGGCGACGGGGAATACGATACTCGACAACTTGATCATGGGGCACGGCATGAAGACGCGCTGCCTGGTGTTCGCGCCGGGGTTGTCGGCGGACGGGAACGATATCGCGCGGAACATCTGCCTGGAGTCGCCCGTGGTAGCGGGCAAGAAACCTTAGCCGGCGCGGGCGGTTTGGGATTGTGTTTTGGCCTGGAGCGGGGCCATTTTGTTGGGGATGGGGAGATGTTTGCCTAAGAGGCTGGCGTAGTCTTTATGGCGGGTGGGTTGGCGGTTGGAGTCGAGCCAGGCGGGCCAGTCGATGGGCTCATCTTTTTCGGCGAAGGCCTTTTGCCAGCGGTCGAGGTAGAGCTTCACGGTGGCTTTGAATTTCTTGTGTGTAACGGTGAGCAGGGGCTGGTTGGCGGTATGGGCTTTGGCACTCGAAAAGTCGTAGAGGTGGGC
>JBBQQS010000329.1:0-6142 GCA_038215525.1 Bryobacterales bacterium | reverse complement strand
TGCCAATGTTGACGTAGTTCCGGGGTTTGATTTCGCCCGACGCGGTAACGACTTGGGCTAGATCCTGCCGTGATACCTTGCCGGTTTGCACCTTAATAATGGCGGCTTGCTGAATGCGATAGTTGGCGAAAGCGGCGATGCCCACCCCCAGCACTACCACCAGACCGATAATAATCTTCCATTTCCTCTTCACAGGATCCAAAACTCCTCAAACCTGGTTTGTTTTTGCGCTCGGCGCTCAGTAAGTGTCAACGCAACTTGTGGAGCTATAGTTCGCACAAACTATCGTAACACCGCCGTTAAGATGTACGCGCCATTCCCTCGGCGCTTACATTTCTGTGGATATTACCCGAGGCGCGTCCGGGCCTGCGTAAAAACACTACGCAGCATCTCGGCGGTCAGCCGCCCGGTTTGGGTATTCTGCTGGCTCGGGTGATAACTCGCAATCAACCAATGCGCGCCGATTTTCGCTTCCGTTCCGTGTCCAAAGGAGTGCTTCCCGGCCGCCGTTAGCGCCAAATAGTTGTCGAACGCTAATTTCCCCAGTGCCACCACCGCTTGGATCCGGTGGAGCAAGAGAAATTCGCGTTCGAGGTAAGGGCGGCAACGGCGCACTTCTTCGGGCGTGGGTTTGTTGTCGGGTGGCGCGCACCGGGCGGAGGCGGTGATATAGCAATCCGTCAGCTGCAAGCCGTCCTCCCGGTGCAGGCTTTCCGGCTGTGAGGCGAAACCGGTCTCATAAAGGGCGCGGAAGAGAAATTCGCCTGACCGGTCACCAGTGAACATGCGCCCCGTCCGGTTGGCCCCATGCGCGCCGGGCGCCAAGCCCAGAATCAGCACCCGGGCTTGCGGATCGCCAAAGCCGGGTACCGGCCGGCCCCAATACTCCTGGTCGCGATAGGCGCGCCGCTTCACCCGCGCGATCTCGCGGCAATGCTCACGCAGGCGCGGGCAGAGCTCACAAGTCGTGATCTCGTCCCTTAGCAAGTTGAGCTTATCCATACGACTTACGGATCGGAGGTTGACCAACTGCCCATTCTATTCTAAGTAATTGATTATAAACCATATAATCCCTCCGAATCTCCCCAATCGGGGCCATCCACGCGCATCCCCGGTTTTCCGGCTAAACTATAGATAAAATGACACTTAAGTCGAAAAGTAGCCCAAGTTACTTAAGCCGTTTAGAATCAACGACTCCGTCCTCCAAGGCCTGCTCGAAATCCGCCAGCAAATCCCGCCAGTCCTCAATCCCAATGCTCAGCCGGACCAGCCCCTCGGTAATCCCCGCCACTTGGCACGCCTCCTGGCTCAAGCCCGAATGCGTCGTGCTCTTCGGATGGCAAACCAAGGTCTCGACGCCCCCCAACGACACCGCATCGCGCCCAATCTTCAGCCGCCGCAGGAACTCGAACGCCGCCGGCTTACCGCCCGCCAACTCAATCGACACCATCCCGCCTGGAAAGTCGCACTGCGCCTGATAGATTCGTTGCTGCTCCGGATCGGTGAAGAGCGTGGGATAATGCACGCGCGTCAAAGCCGGATGGCCGTCCAGCCCCTCGGCGATGCGCTGCGCGTTCTTGCTCTGTCGGTTCATCCGCAACTTCACCGTGGGCAGGCGGCTATCCAAAATCCAGCATTCGTCCGGTGGCAGGATATTGCCAAAGAGAATCCGGTAGCCGCGCAACACCTTGATCAGCGCCGGATCCCGCGCCAACGCCACACCGCCGATCACGTCGCTGAAGCCGCCCAGGTATTTGGTGGCCGAATAGAGGACGATGTCGGCGCCCAGCGCCAGCGGATGCTGGAACACCGGACCCAGAAACGTGTTATCCACCATCAGCAACGGCCGCGCCTCGTCCAACTCGCCTGCGGCGAGAGCCGCCGCCCGCAGATCCGACATCACCAAAGTCGGGTTCGCCGGCGACTCGACAAACACCACCTTCACGCCCTTCGTCTCCCGAATCGCCGCCTCCAGCGCCACCCGGTCGCCCGCCACCACCGGCACCGTCCGCACACCCCACGAGGGCAAAAAATCCTCCATCAGCCGCTGCGTACCGCCATACAGCGGCACCGTGTAGACCACCGCATCGCCCGGCGTCAAGTTCGCCATTAGCGCCGTCATGATCGCCGCCATGCCAGAGTTAAATACCACCGCGCCTTGGGCCTCGGTTTCGAGCGGCACAATCTGGTCCTCGAAGATTTCCGCGTTCGGATGGTTGATGCGCGAGTAAATCAGCTCAATTCGCTCGCCCGCAGCGGGTTCGGCCCGGCCGCTCGCCACGTCGAAGGCCCGTTCAGCGGCTTCGGGAGTGGAGAAGACATAGGTGGAGCTTCGAAATACCGCGGGGCGCGCCGACCCCACCGATAACCGCGGATCGAAGCCCTCAGTGAGGACCTGAGTGTCCTGTCGCATCTTTGTTTTCTTGGCCATGGTGTGAACGCGGCCTCCTGACCTGAGTGTACGCTCTAGTACGCCGCCCCATGCGACGCACGGACTTTTGGTCTGGGTCCTAAGAAGCTTCCCCAATTGGGGATTTTCGCCCGCTGCCCTACTATCGAGCTTAAGGACCCCCGCAACTCCATGACCCTCACGACCCCCATCGTCACCAGCAAGCCGCAAAAGACTCACTACACTGCCGAAGAAGCGGCCGCCGCCTTGGGTGTCTCCATGGAACAGCTCCACGCGCTCATCCGTCAACACCTGGCCGTGGAAGACGGTGAAATGAGCAACGTCGTCCAAACCCAATTTCAAGTCTCTGACCTGCTTCTTCTGCGCTTTCTCGCCCAAAAGTAAACTCCTGGCTTGCTACAATCTCCTGTGAAGGAGAATTTGGCATGGCGAAACTCGGCTTTTTAGGACTCGGCATCATGGGGCTCCCCATGGCGCGCCATTTGATGCGTGCTGGCCATCAGGTCGCCGTCTGGTCACATACGGGGTCCAAGGCCACCGAACTCGCCGCCGCTGAAAACGGCATCGCCTGCGCCACGCCGCAGGAAGTGGGTGCCCACGCCGAATGTATCTTCCTGTGTGTCGGCGACACCGACATGTCGGAAGCCGTCATACTCGGCGAGCATGGCATCGCCGCCGGCGCCGCGCCGGGCACCGTCATCGTCGATTGCTCCACCGTCTCTCCGGACGAGAGTCGTAAAATCTCGGAGAAGCTCGCCGCCCGTGGCTTGCACTTCCTCGATGCCCCCTGCACCGGCTCCCGCCCCGGCGCCGAAGGCGGCACGCTCACCTTCATGATCGGCGGCGACCCCGCGGTCTACGAGAAAGCGAAGCCCTTCTTCGAGCCGATGGGTAAAAACTTCTACTACTGCGGCGGTGCCGGCATGGGGCTCCATGCCAAGCTCACCCAAAATCTGATCCTGGCCAATACCCTGCAGGCCTTCAACGAGGGACTCGTCCTCTCCACCAAAGCCGGCGTTGACCCGGAACTGATGCTCACTATCCTTGAAAACTCCGCCGCCAAGTCCGGTTTGGTCTCTTTCAAGGCCCCCTACGTCTTCCGCCGCGACTTCTCCACCAACTTCTCCGTCCGCTGGATGCATAAGGACATCGGGCTCATGCTCGATTCGGCCAACGAACTGAACGTCCCCCTGCCGCTCACCGCCGCCACTCAGCAGCAATTCCGCGCCGCAATCGCCTCCGGACACGCCGAAGAGGACATTTGCTCGACGATTAAGGTCTTGGAGGGGCTGGTCGGGGTAGAAGTAAAGAAGCGTTAACGAAGTCTTCTAAAATTCAGAAAATAACTCTTGCATTTCCGAAAACAGTATCCTAAGATTGGAATCAAGGCGGGGAGGTTTTACTCCCACCAAAGCGAGACTAACCTCATTAAGACCCCTGAAGCACCCTCTCCGCCGCCTAATCTTCTCGCTTCAGTTTCCTCCAAAAACCCCGTGATACAATAGCCCCAATGGGCGCCTCCCCCTTCAGGTTCCGTTCATGAAGCAAGTTACCGTTCTCGGTTCTACTGGCTCCATCGGGGTGAATACCCTCAACGTCTTGCGGACGATGTCCGATCGTTTCGCCGTCCACGCGCTCGCCGCTGGCACGAACTTCGAACTCCTCGCCTCCCAGATTCGCGAATTCCGCCCCCAAGCCGTGGTCGTCGCCTCGGATTCTGTCCGCCAAGCCCTAATCCGTTTTTTGGAAGATGCGCCCCTCCCGTTTTCTGTACCCGACTTGTTAACTGGCCCGGAAGCCCTGGTTTCGGTCGCCACTGCCCCGGAAGTAGACTTTGTCATGTCGGCCATTGTCGGTGTGGCCGGCCTGGAAGCGACTTATGAGGCCGTCAAGCTAGGCAAAACTGTCGGTTTGGCCAATAAAGAGGTCCTGGTAGCCAGTGGCGAACTCGTGATGGCTGCCGCTGCCGCCTCCGGCACCGAACTCCTGCCCGTCGATTCAGAACACAACGGCGCCCATCAGTGCCTCCGCGCCGGCCGCCGGGCCGAAGCCGTCCGGCTGATTCTTACCGCCTCGGGTGGGCCGTTTCGGACGTTTACAAAAGAACAGATGACTTCCGTGACGCCCGCCCAGGCTTTACGTCATCCAACATGGAAGATGGGCAATCGCATCACGATCGATTCGGCCACCATGATGAACAAAGGTTTTGAGGTGATCGAAGCCGGCTGGCTATTCGGGTTCGCCCCTGCCGAAATCGGTGTGGTGGTGCATCCGCAGTCGACGGTCCATGCATTGGTGGAATTTAACGACGGTTCGGTGATCGCCCAGGTCTGTACAACCGACATGCGCATGCCGATCCAATACGCGTTGACGTATCCCGACCGCGAAACGGCCCCCGTGCCGCGGTACGATTTTAGTAAGCCCCAGCAATGGGACTTCACCCCGCCCGACCTTGATCGGTTTCCCTGTCTGCGCCTGGCCTACCAAGCCTTTGAAACCGGCGGATCGGCCACGTGTGTCCTGAATGCGGCGGACGAAGTCGCCGTCGAATCCTTTTTACGGGAAGAGATCTCCTTCCCCCAACTTGCCGCCACGGTCGAAGAAACCCTGGCGCGCGTCCCTCGCCGGACCCCTCGCTCGGTCGGTGAAGTGCTCGAAATTGACTCGGAAGCGCGTCGCGTCGCCCAAAGCCGGATCGCCAAGCGGCCCGTTACCGTATAGGAGAATTTTGCATGGCCTTCGTCGAAAGTATCTGGTGGATGATCGTCCTTATCGGGATCATGATTGTGATCCACGAATTGGGCCATTATTGGGCCGCGCGTTACTTCGATGTCAAAATCGATGCCTTCGCCATTGGTTTCGGGCCGCGCCTGTTTGGCGTCCGGCGCGGCGATACCGATTGGAAGGTCTGCGCGTTTCCCTTTGGCGGCTATGTCAAGATGGCCGGCAGTGAACACGAGGAACAAAGCGACGATCCCCGCGGCTTCATGAAAAAGCCCCGCTGGCAGCGCATGATCATTGCTATCGCGGGCCCCCTGATGAATATCATTCTCGCCATCGTCCTGATGGCCGGTTTGTACAGCCAGCAGTTCCCCAAAGAGATTTATCGCGACAAAGTGGCCAAGGTCGGCGGCGTGCTGCCCAACTCCGTAGCCGCCAAAGCCGGCCTTCAGGCGGGCGACACCATCGTCCGCATTGAGGACCAAGCCAACCCCTCCTGGGAAGACATCGGCCGCACCGCCATTGCCAATATCAACCGCTCGGTGAGCCTGGTGCTCCTGCGCAACGGCCAAACCATGCCGTTGCCGATCACGCTTAAGCATACAGATGACAAGGGTCTCGAGGCCTTCGGCTGGCAGCCGGATACCGACGTCGTCGCCGCCCGCGTGGAGCCGGAGCTCGACGCTTTCAAACAAGGCCTCCGCGACGGCGACCATATTGTCTCCATCAATGGCGTGCTGGTCCGTTCGCCTTCCGGGATGGTCGATAGTGTCCGCCATAGCGACGGCAAGCCGCTCGCCATTGTCTACCGGCGTAAAGGTCAGGAGCTTACAGCCACCGTCACGCCTTTGATGAAGAAAGTGGCGGAACTGCCCAAGCCCATCTTCCGCATCGGTATCGCCGCCGTTCCCGCTTATAACAACGTGCAGCTTTCCCCGATCGAAGCCATTAAAGAGTCACTCAATAATAATTACAAGAACGCTGGGCTCATTTACAGCGTCATCCGCAGTA
>JBBQQS010000328.1:0-6143 GCA_038215525.1 Bryobacterales bacterium | reverse complement strand
TCGCGCATATCGGAGCGTTGACGGTAGACCAAATAGGTCAGCACCGGCAGCGCCACGAGGTAAAGGAGCGCCAAGAATCCGACAAAGAAAAGAAAATCCATTTATTCCCGGTTCAGTGTCTTCACCCGGTAAAAGGGCTTTCCCTTCTCTGCCGGATCCATCGCGTAAGTCTGTTCCGTCTTGGCCGGATCATAATCCCGCCAGAGCCATGTAAGTGCCTCCGGGGCCTCGGCATTGCCGTGGCCCGCATTGTGGGTCCCGATCCCGAAACTCAGCTTAAAGTCATACTCGCGCATCTTCAAAGAATTGGCCATCTGTAAGTTCTGATAGGGCCAACTGCCATGCGTGTTTTCCAGATCCTCGCTGCCATCCTGTAGCCACACCCGGATATTCCGCTTCGCCTCTTTGCGAATCTTAAAGGGATAGACATTTCCGCCGTCGAGTTCGCCGGGTTTCCATTGGATGCTCGTAAAACTGCCAATGCGCGAAAGCACCCGGCTAAATTCGTTGGGGATCCACCAGGCAACGTTAAAGGCGCAGATTCCGCCCGAAGAATTACCGGCAATGGCACGGCTGTAGGCGTCGGAGCGTAAGTTATAGTTCTTCGCTACCGCCGGTAGCATCTCCCGCATCACGAATTGCGCGTAAGTGTCGTTCACGGAATCGTACTCAATGGAGCGCATTCTTTTTTCGCCGATTAGCCCCGGCTGCACGAAGATATGCACCGCGATCGGAATTTTCTTCTGGTGCGTTAAGTTATCGATCACAATCTGCAAGCGCGAACCGCCTTCGCGCGCCGTATAACCGCCGCCATCCTGCCACACCATCACGGCCGCGGGCTTCGCCGCGTCATATTGGGCCGGCACGTAGGTCCAATAGTCACTCAACATGCCGTCGTAGATCTTACTCGTATGCACCATTTTCTCGGAGAGCTTACCCTTGGGCACGCCGGCCTGCTCGTAATGATCCGAAGTGAACGCGGGCACGTCGTTCTTTCCGCCGAAAGGCTTGCCATTCACTTCATAGACAAAGCGGTGGATGGTGCCGGTTTTGAGCTTCGCTTTGTGGATCCACAAGGCGCCGGCCTTTTGCATCTTCACCGGCGCGCCTTCGTCGATCGAAATGGAGGGCGCGGCGTCGGACTTGACGGCGAAAATGAAGTCCGGCCCCTGCCCCACCCAAGCTTCGCCCTTCTCGAGCGAGCCCTTGGGCACCGCGGCCGCGACGGCGTCGCCAAAGCCGGCCGAACCCGGCGACAGACGGAATAAGTCGCTTTGCGCGGCCAGCAGGCCGAAGAAGGAAAGGGCAATCCAGAGCAGTTTCATACCGGCAACAAGAATATCAGAGCCTACCCCCGCTGGAAACAGTTACCCTAGGTTTGAGACGCTGTGGAACAGATTGGGCGATATCAAATTCAGGGTGAATTGGGCCGGGGGGCGATGGGCGTCGTCTACCGCGCGCTCGACCCCGTTATTGGCCGCATCATCGCGATCAAAACTATTCACCTGAGTTCGCTCACCGACCCCCTCGACCGCGACCGCATGCACGACCGCCTGAAGCGCGAAGCCCAATCGGCCGGCATCCTCTCGCACCCCAACATCGTCACCATCTACGACATCCAGGACCATGGCGAAACCGCCTACATCTTCATGGAATTCGTCGACGGGCCGACGCTCGAAAGCATCACGCTCGATCGCCGCGCACCCAGCCCCTCCACGCTACTCGCCCTTCTAAAACAAATCGCCGCCGCGCTCGACTTTGCCCATTCAAAGGGCATCATCCACCGCGATGTGAAGCCCGCCAACATCATGATCCAAGGCGAGCGCGTCGCCAAAGTCACCGACTTTGGCATCGCCCGCATCAACGCCCAAGCCTCCGTCTCAAGCGGCGCCACCGTCGCCGGCACGCTGCTCGGCACGCCCAACTACATGTCGCCGGAGCAGATTCAAGGCGAAGCCGTCGATGGCCGCGCCGATCAGTTTTCGCTCGCCGTGCTTACCTACGAATTGCTGACGGGCGAGAAGCCTTTCAACGCCGATAGCATTCCGGCTTTGATCTACAAGATCCTGAATCAGGACCCGCCACCGGCCGAACGGCTGAACGCCAGTCTGCATCCGCAAGCCGGAGCGGCCTTGGCTCGCGGCATGGCCAAGAACCGCGATGATCGCTTTCCCACGTGCGTCGAGTTCGTTGAGGCCCTGGAGTTGGGTCTGGCACGCGAGCCCCAATGGCAGCCGTTGCCGCGCGGCGCCAGCGACTCAGCACCCACCTTTGTCGCGCCAGCCCCCAAGGCGGCACCGGCGCCCGAACTGCCCGAGCCACGCGTGCGCCCAAATCCGGAAGATATCGAGCGCAAAAAGGGCGGTCGCCTGCTCAAGATGGCGGGCATCGCCGCCGGCGTAGCTCTCTCGATTGCCGCGGGAGTCGTTTTCTGGGCGCAAAATACAGACTTCGCGACGCCGCCTCCCGCCGTCACGCCGCAGCCGGGCATCGAAAATCCGGCGCCCGAAACGAAGCCACCAGAACCACCCAAACCGGAGCCCCCAAAGCCGGAACCGCCCAAAGTCGAAACGAAGCCACCGGAGGCCAAACCGGTGGAGCCCAAGCCCGAGCCAACGACACAGCCGCAGACCGGTGGACTCAATCTGTATCCCGTCAGCCTCCGCTCGCAACCGGAAGGTGCGACCGCGGTGCTCGAAAGTGGCCGCGGCTGCCGCACGCCCTGCGAAATCCAGGTGCCCGCCGGTCGCCACACCGTCACCCTCACCAGCGAGGGATACACGACGCTCACCCAACGCTTCGAAGTGCCCGCGCAAAACTCCGTCTTCGCCCGGCTCGAGGCCAATACCGGCACGGTCTTTGTCGATTCGACACCCGCCGGCGCCGCCATTCGCGTTGACGGCAAAGAGACCAGCGCCCGCACACCGGCCACGCTCACCCTCGCAGCAGGGAAGCACAAGCTCGAATTTTCGAAAGATGGCTTTGCCACGCAGCAACACGAAGTCGACGTCGTCGACGGCGCCATCGCCAGACTTAGCATCCGTTGGAGCGAAAAGAAATGACCAATCGTCGCCTATTTTTGTCCGCCCTCAGTGGCGCCCCCTTTCTCTGGCCGGCCGACACGCCAAAGCGCGATGGCCGCATCATGTCGACCCGCCCGTTCGACATCGAAATGGAGCTGGCCGGCTTCGCCGACTACCTCACACCGATCGACCGCTTCTACGTGCGGACCCACCACTACACGCCGAATCTGAAGGCCGAAACCTTCACCCTCGAAGTGGCCGGCGCGGTCGCCAACAAGCTGACGCTCTCGCTTCAGGACCTCAAGAAGCTTCCCGCCGCCGAGTTGGTGAGCGTCTGTGAATGCGCCGGCAACGGCCGCGCCTTATATGAGCCGGCCATCGTGGGCTTGCAATGGGAGAATGGCGCGGTGGGCAATGCCAAATGGCGCGGCGTCCGTCTGGCCGATGTGCTCAAAAAGGCGGGCGTTAACCCCTCGGGAAAATACGTCCTTTTCAATGGCGGCGACACCCCGGTGGGCAAAATGCCGGACTTCCAGCGCACCATCCCCCTCGCCAAGGCGCTCGACGCCAACACGCTCCTGGCCTACGAAATGAATGGCGAAACCCTGCCGGTCTCGCACGGCTTTCCCCTCCGCGTCGTCGTGCCCGGCTGGGCCGGCGATTGCTGGGTGAAGTGGCTCACCAACATCACGATTTTGGATGCCGAATTCGATGGCTTCTTTATGAAGACCGCCTATCGCCATCCCGGCAAGCCGGTGACGCCCGGCGTCGCGGTTGATCCCGCCCAGATGAAGCCGGTGGAAGCACTGCACATCAAGAGTGTCATCGCCGCGCCGCTCGATGGCAGCGCCATCAAGCCCGGCACGCCTACCCGCATCGCCGGCGTCGCCTGGAGCGGGATGTCGCCGGTGGCTCGCGTCGAAGTCTCGGTCGACCGCGGGCGAACCTGGAAGCCGGCCACGCTCGGTGCTGAGAAGCACACCTTTGGCTGGCGCCAATGGCATTTCGATTGGACGCCCAGCACCACCGGCCACTACGTCCTCATGGCCCGCGCCCGGGACGTGTCGGGCGATACCCAGCCCTTCGAGCCCGAATGGAACCCCTCCGGTTACCTCTGGAACGTCGTCCACCGCGTCGCCGTCGACGTCACCGAGACCCCCATTGCCAAAGCGCCCGCTCCCGCCCCTCCCGCCGTCCCGGAACTCGCCGCCTTCCGCGAGAAGTGCCTCGCGTGCCACGACGAGAAACCGATCGCCCAGCAGCGTCTCACGCGCGCCCAGTGGGATCGCGAAGTCGGCAAGATGACCAGTTGGGGCGCCAACGTCAAGCCGAATGAGAAGGACGAAATCGTCGACTATCTGGTGAAGCGCTTCGGTCCGCGGCCCCGGCGGTAATCCCGCGATGAAATACGACGCCACATTGAAGCGGATGTTCCATCAGCCGCCCCAGCGGCTACTTTCGTTGGTGCTGGGAGAGCCAGTGGTGGTGAGCCGCATGTTGCCCACCGAATTGATCACGGTCGCCAATCTGCACCCCGACGTGCTCTTCGAAACCGATCATGGCGTGCTGATCCACACGGAGCTCCAGGGCTACCGGTCAGACGACTTCGCCCAAAGAAACCTGCTTTACTTCGCCTTGGTCCTGCGAGACTACGGCCGCGCGCCGGTACAGATTGTCTTTTGGCTCGGCCCCGGCAAGGTGGGGATCGATGACGGCTTAAGCCATCCCCCGGCGCTCGAGTATCAGTACCGCGTGATTGATCTGCGGGAGTTTGACGGCGACTGGCTCCTCGAGAGCGCCGACATCGAAGAGGCCATCTTCGCGATCCTCTGCAAACTGAGCAATCAACGCGAAGCGGTGGCCGGAATCCTCGCCCGCATCAGCCGCCTTCCTTTGCCCGCACAGAGAGAGGCGATGAGTGAGCTTTTGGTATTATCGGGGTTGAGGGGACTCGAAAATCTAGTCCACGAGGAGCGCCAGCATATGCCTGTTTCTATTGACATCCACGAGAATACTTTCCTCGAAGGCATCTACCAGGAGGGCATCGAGAAAGGCATCGAGAAAGGCATCGAGAAGGGCATCGAGAAGGGCATCGAGACCGGAGCCCACCAAACTGCGCGCGATATTCTGCTCAACGGCCTCACAGATCGATTCGGCGAACTAACCGCTGAAAAACGTGACCGAATTGCGCGCGCGGACATCCAGACCATCCTCCGCTGGACTCGCCAAGCATTCACCGGCACTACAATCGACGAGATCTTGACCTAGTCAGCGGACTCGAAAGCCAGAGCAGCAGGCGCATGTCTCCATTCGTATCGACCACAACTCCTTCCTGCGCGGATCTACCAGAAGGATGCCTATTAACTGGGCCGAGATATGCTGCTGGGCGTCCTCACCGATCGGTTTGGCGACGTAGCGCCGAGCCCCCCGCAAAATAAACCAAACATAAGTGAGAACTTTCGCTCCGTCAACCCACTTATAGTCGTGAGCACAAACCCCGCCCGCCAACGGGACTGGAAATGCCGTCAGGTCTACCATATCTCCCAGAGTGGGTCCCAACGCGCCCAACTCTTCGACGCGCCCGCGGACTTTGTCCGCTACCTGGACCGCCTGGATGTCTACGCCCGCCGCGCCAAGGTCCGCCTACACGCCTTTGGCCTCACCGCCATGGAAACCCAGTTGCTCCTGGAGCCATTGCGACGCGACGCCATCTCGGCCATGATGCAGCAGTTGCAAAGCGATCACTCGCGCTTCATGAACCAGGCCCGGGGCGTATCCGGCCATCTGTACTGCGCCCACTTCCATGCCGATTTAATGGCGAACCCCGCCCAATACCGCGCCACCTTACTCGCCATGGAACGCGAGTGCCGTTATTCAAGCGCCCCGGCGCACGCCGCCAACGAGCCCATGCTCATCGTGGATGAAGGGAGCCGCCAAGCGCAGGTGAAGCTCTACCTCAACCGCTGGCGACGCGACTTCGACTTCGAAGACGCCGGCCCCATCGCCTGGGACACCTGGCTCCACGGCAAACCCTATGCCAAGGCGGCCGGAGCCTAACGCTACATCACTGGGCCAATCCGCCACGGAACAAACTCGCGATGGCCATTGCGCTCCGCCGCC
>JBBQQS010000327.1:0-6148 GCA_038215525.1 Bryobacterales bacterium | reverse complement strand
AGCCGGTAGAGGGCCAGGGCTTCCCGATACCCGGCTTCGGCATTTTGGCCGAGTTCGGCATTCAGATCCGCGAGATGGCGGATGCTTTGGGCCAGCTTGAGCGGATCGGCCTGGCAAGCGCGCAACAGCGCGACAGCCTCTTGATAGTGCCTTTGGGCCGAGGGAAGGTCGTGCATTTGCCGCGCCAATTCGCCCATTCCGCGCAAGACATAGGCCCTTTCGAGGTCCTGTTCACAGGCATGCAACGCGCGACTGAGAACTTCATCGGCCACCGTTAAATCACCCGCTCTGCGCGCCGCATTACCTTGTCGCCGGAAGACAGACATTTCCTCTCGGCGAGATACGACCCTAGTTTAGCTTAGCGACGCGCTAGTGATTACGGGCTTAAAGCCCGTAGGGACCGAAATAGCGCCTCGTACTGGCTGGTGACCGCGTCCCACGAATACCGCTCGCGGACCCGCCCCGTAGCCAGCCGCTGCCAATCCGCACGCTCTTCCGCGGACATCTCGAGGGCCCGTTGCATCACCTTCGGCAGCGTGTCGAAGGTAAAGGGCAACCCAATCCCGCCGGCGACCTCGCTGTTCTCCGCCGTTTCGAGATACAGAATCAGCGCACCCCGGCCCATGGCTTCGATCAGCGCCGGGTGCGTGCCACCCACCTCCGTGGCGTGGACATAGGCATAGCAGTGCGATTGCAGCTCCTGATAGCCGTCGCCGAAGATGTAGCCGGGCATGACGACCCGCGGGTCCTTCGTCGCGCGAATCCTCGCAATGTACTCCGCCGCATAAGGAGCATCGCCAATCAGGGCCAGCTTCATCGGCGTGTGTAAGGTCTCAAAGGCTTCGCGCACCAGCAGCGGATTGTTCTCCGGCTCAAAGCGGGTGACATAGAGGAAATAGCGATCGGGCTCGAGGCCGAGCGTCGGCAGGATGGCCGTGGATTCCACGCGCCGCGGCTCGGCACCGTACGGAATCATCGTCGAGGGGCATTGGTATTGGTCGCGGTAGTACTGCTCGATCGCGGCGGCGTCGGTGACGATGGCGTTCGGGCAAAAGGTCGCCAGCCACTCGGAGATCCGATACCAGGCCTTGGCCACCGCGTTCCACTTCTTGCGATGGCGTTCGAGGCCATCGACATTCAGGGCGACGGACATCCCGAATAGCCGCGGCAGCCAGCAGAAGATCGCATTGGCAGCATTGCAATAAAGGGCGACGTCCACCTGGTGCAAGAGTAAGTGCGCCGTGGAAAAACCCGTATGCGCGATGGTATCTAAGTACTTATGCCGAATCGTCGGCAAATAGCGTAGTTCGGAGCCTAAGTAACTCGGTTCCGTGTGGCGTTCGCGGCAATAGACCGAGACCCGATGGCCGCGTTCGACTAAGCGCCGAGCCAGTTCGTCGGCGAAAGTCTCAAAGCCGCCATAACGACCGGGAATGCCCCGCGTGCCGAGGATGGCAATGTGCACCGTTTAGCCACGAACGGCGCGGGCGGCCAATTGCTTAGCTCCGCGCACCGTTTGCTTCGAAGCCGGCAGAGCCTGAGGCTGAAACTGGAACCACGCGGACATGTACTCGTCGGTGACGCGCTTGTGATGCATAATCCAGAGGCGCTTCTCCATCAGCCGGTTCCAGTTGCGCGCGACGAGCCAGAAGGCCCGTAAGGAAGAGTGCTCGCGGATCAGGCAGGCAGAAATTACAACGAGGTCGCGCGAAGTGATGGCGAACCAGTGCTGGCGATAAAGGTCCGGGCTGATATTCTTAATGCGCATCAGGAAGCGATTCTTCACCGAGTGCATGTTGATGACGGCGGGCAGAGCGTGGCGGTTCATTGGCAGGACGGCGCGCACGTGATAGCCGCGGGCATACGGCGTATAGAGGCACTTCCAGCCGAGCAGTTGGGCGCGCCAGGCGACGTCGGCATCTTCACGGTAGACAAAAAAGTCGGGGTCGAAGAATTCGCTGGGGCCTTCCCCATTGGGACCCGCGGGAATCGAAACGTCGTCGATCATCTCGCGCCGATAAAGCGCGGCGGCAGCGGTGGCGCCGAAGACGTACTCATAATTCATGTACTCGCCGTTGTCCACTTCCTGGCTGCCGCGGTCCAGGTGGCGGAGCATCGGATTGAAGTAGATGCCGGTAGAGTCGACGATCGGGGTTTCCGGCAGGTCGAAGGTGGCACTCATGGCCAGGAGTTTGCCGCAGACGGTGCCGATCTTGGGCTCGCGGTTACCGGCGTCAACGAGGGCTTGGAGAAAATTGGGAAGGAGGAGAACGTCCGGGTTGAGGGTGAGGATCCACTCGCCGTTGGAGAGTTGGATGGCCTGGTTTTGGGCGGCCGCGAAACCGACATTCGCATCATTGTAGTAAATGCGAACGTCTTTGAATTTATCCTGATCGTCAAACTGATCAAGGATGTCGATCGTACCATCGGTGGAGGCGTTATCGACGACGACGATTTCCTTGAGCGCAAACTTCTGGGCCAAAACCGACTCAAGACATCGCTTAATAAAGCGTCCACTGTTATAGGTCACGATGGTGACCGAGACTAGGCCGTTATGAGTCATGAATCCCTATGAAGTTCTGCCACTCCGCTGGCCTCGCAACGTCCCCGGAGAACACGCCACGCTCGGCCCGCAATTTTTCCATATACGATGAGTGGCTCAGAGCTAAACCGGCTTAGCGTCCCAAACACCCCTCGCGGTATGGCCACCAGAAGTAAAGCTAACGCAACCCGGCGCTCGCCCCGTCCACCCCAGTGCTTTTTCGCGTACTTTAGCAGACTATCATACCAGTGCATCTGCTTGCAGCGCCACGACAATTTGTTCACCGAGTGACCGCCAATGTGGGTAGCCCTCGCGAGGGGTGTGTAGCGGATGCGCCAACCCGCTTGGCGCAGGCGGTAGCAAAAATCGACGTCTTCGAACCAAACGGGGTAGAACTTTTCATCAAAACCGCCCAATTGCTCCCAAGCCGAGCGCCGAATCATGAGGAATGCGCCCGCCGGCTGATCGACGTCCTGCTCTTGCGAGAGATCAAGGTCGAGGGCGCGATACCCCCGATTGAGGGGATTCGATGCGCAAACGCGGTTCAGGCCAGCCATTTCGAAGATCTGATTGGCGAGGGTCGGGAAGCGCCGAATCGTAAAGCCCGTTTGGGGGGATCCGTCGGGGTGTAAGAGGAGTCCCCCGGCGGCACCGATTTGGGGATCGTCAAAGAGAGCCGTCATGCCAGCGAGGCTTCCCTCTATCCGGCAATCGGGATTGAGCACGAGAACCAACGGCTCCTGAGTTATCCGGAAACCCTGATTCACAGCAGCGGCAAAGCCCAGGTTGGTGGGGTTCGCGATAGTGGCAAATTTTGCCGAGCCGTCGCTCGAGGCGTTGTCGACAACCACCACAGTCTTGGCTTGCGACCGACACGCGGCCAAGCACGCCTTGATCTCCTCGTCCGAATTGTAGGTAACGATGACTATGGCGGCTTTCATTTCGGAGGAGGGAACAGGCCGAAGTACATACGCCAGTACCAGTCAAAGCCTGTCTCCTTCTGAAGCCGGTAAAGCTCCCGCTCGCTCTGTTGCAAAATCCGTCGAAGGGCCACGGGCTCAGGAATGTCGGGGGTAGCCGGCAACGGTTCACACCGTCCTTGCCACCAGGCTCGCCATTGTCCGTGCCGGGCAGCCAACATCGCCCATAGGATTTGCGAGAACCAGAGCCTGCACGTTGTGGGCCAATCGAGCCACTGGCCGAAGTGTTTTTGTATCAAAAGACGATGATTCCGAGTTAGCAACCGCACTGTGGCTGGACGCCACGCCCCAAGTGTCGCGCTGCCCTGATGGAGGGCCACGGCCTCCGGTTGATACTCACCGTCGATACCAGCCAAGGCGCAGCGAATGCCAAAGTCGACGTCCTCATAATAGGAGCCGAAGGACTCATCGAGCAGGCCCACCCGGTCAAAGACTTCGCGCCGGTAGAGCACAGCGGTCCAGGAGACAAAAGTAATACTACATTGATAGTTGTATTCGCCCCCATCCGGCCGCCCACTACCGGCGCGCCACGGCATCGCCACCTGGGACAGCAGGTCCTGGGTGCCGTCCAGCATGTCAGTTTGATGATAACTGAGGGTCTTTCCCGTGACAAAGCTTGATTTCGATTTTAATAGATTTTCAAGCCAATCCACCCGTGGCTCGACGTCGTTGTTCAGAATCCCCACCCATTGGCCCCCAGCGGCGCGGATTCCCAAATTGACCGCGTGGGCGAAGCCCAAGTTCTCTGTAAGCCGGATCACGGTAGCCCGCGCGCCGATACCCTCGGCCGTTCCGTCGGTGGAGCCGTTATCGACGACAATCACCTCGTCGGGGGGACGGGTCTGGACTTCGAGGAGGTCCAAGAGGCGCAAAATGAGGTCACGCCGCTGCCAAGTGGGGATAACTATAGACACTGTGACCTGGGCTTCAGTAATCGTCATGGCGACGGCTCAACACTATTCTAGCGGCATTCTACGCCCTAGTACCGGCAAGTACTTGGATTGCCTGTGGATTACGCTCGACACGGCCAGTCCCAGGACGCGAAACTGGCCCCCTCCCATCATCATTCTATTTGTATAGATTAATGTAACTGATAGATATCATTAGCCTTAAATTTTCCTGTGGATCTTGCTTGCATCTCTGGAATTTATGTTAGACTCAACAATCGATGGCGCAATACACAGCCGTTTACAGCGCCGAGATGAGCAGTTCGCCGCCCCCCCTCCACGAACGATTCTGTAGGTAGACCTCCCGCAAAAGAGCAGGCGCTATCCCAGTTTTTCCACAGATTGTGGAAAAACTGTGGGTATACTTATGTCGAGCCTTCTTAGAGACTGGAGATTGTGAATTTGACGGCAGGTTAGGGCACAAGGTGAGGGAATTCCGTAGCTAAAATGAACGTTTGGGACCAAATTAAGCAGGCGCTGTCTCTGCAACTGAGCACCGAAGGGTTTCAAAACTGGATACAGCCCACCACCCAGGAGTTGGTGGATGGGGACGTTTTACTCATCAGGGTGCCAAATGCCGAAACGGCCGAATGGATCGAAAAAGAGTACGCCGACTCGATCTGGACGGTGGTCCGCGAAGCTGGTCTGCCGTTCCGGCGCATCTTGTATCATCCCGGCACGCCCAACCCGAGTGCTCCCGCACCTTCTGCCCATCTGCATAACGGCGACGGATCGATCGAAGCCCTCTTTTCCGCGCCAACCATCCACCTAAATACGAAGTTTACGTTCGACAACTTTGTGGTGGGCAGTTGCAACCAGTTCGCCCATGCCGCCGCCAAGGCCGTAGCCACCACGCCCTCCAACTCCTATAACCCGCTGTTCATTTACGGCGGAGTCGGAATGGGCAAAACCCACCTGATGCACGCCATCGGCCGGCAGCTTCTCGACAGCTACGGCTCCCTCCGGCTGATCTACACCACCTCCGAGCGTTTCATGAACCAGATGATCAACTGCATCAAGCTGGATCGCATGGCGCAATTCCACGCTCACTACCGCACCGCCGACGTCCTGATGGTGGACGACGTGCAGATCCTGGCTGGCAAGGAACGGACACAGGAAGAGTTCTTCCACACCTTCAACGAACTCTTCGACCACCAGAAGCAGATCATTCTGAGCTCCGATTCGCCGCCCAAAAACACGCCCGGCCTCGTCGAGCGCTTGCGGTCACGCTTTGAGTGGGGGCTGATGGTGGACGTCCAGCCGCCGGACCTCGAAACCAAAATGGCGATCCTCGACAAGAAGGCCGAGGCCGTAGGCGTCCATTTGCCCGAGGACGTCCGCATCTTCATTGCGACGAAGACCAAAAGCAACATCCGCGAGCTTGAGGGCGCGCTCATCAAACTGATCGCCTACTCCTCGGTCACCCAGGCGCCGATCACCCTGGAGATGGCGCAGCACGCCTTGAAGCACCTGGCGACAGGGCCGGAGAAGCGGATCACGATCGACTCAATCATCCGCGCCGTAGCCGAACGGCAGGGCCTACAGCCGTCGCAGTTGAAGATCAAGTCCAACGAACGCAAGATCGCCTACCCGCGGCAGATCGCCATGTATCTCACCAAGGAACTCACCAACGCCTCCCTACCCGAGATCGGCCGCGCCTTCGGCGGCAAGCACCATAC
>JBBQQS010000326.1:0-6159 GCA_038215525.1 Bryobacterales bacterium | reverse complement strand
CGGCGAGGGCCTGTGCGTGGTCTCCCAGGTAGAGGGTGACGTAGCCGGTGAGGTAGGGGAAGTACACCTCCTGTGCCTTGCGGAGTTCGGCCATGCTCTCGAGCGCCGTCTTCGCTTCGGCGACGTACTTGGCGGCATCCTGACGCTTACCGCGCCGCGCTGCCACCCGAGCCTTGGCATGCGCCAGACGAAATTGCCACAAGGCCTTTCGGTCGGCCGAAATCCCTGGCTCTTCAGTTCCAGGTCAGAGCCTTGTCGGTAGCAATCTTCGGCCTCTTTCAGTTTGCCCGCTTCGATACCCACGCGCGCCGCTTCGCGAAGGTTTTGGCGCAGTTTCCCTCAAAGGCGTAGGAAATGGCCATACCGCGCTGAGCGTTGGTGGCTCGCGGGTTGGCGGCGGTGTCGATCTCTTCCAGGAACAACTCTCGTGCCTCGGGATACTTGCCTTCCACATCCAACAGCGAGGCCCGCTGCAAAGCAGGTGAGCCGCCTCCTGGTTGGGCCATGAGGCTCCCGGCCACCATAAGGCCAAATCCAACGAAGGAAATCTTGCGCATAGGCCCCGTTTATTTTCGTGAAGCCTAGTCCGGTTGGGCCCCTGGTACTAGAAGTTGGGGCTGGCTCTTACGGAATTCCTCCATTAAACTGATGTCATGTTGCGTACCCTCTTTGCTGTCTTAACCCTCGCGGTGGCTGCCTTTGCCTCGGATGTCGCCGGGAATTGGACTTCCACGGCGGAAGGACCGAACGGGCCGATGACGCGCACCTTTAAGTTGGAGGTGGATGGAAACAAGGTGACCGGCGAAACGGTGAGTTCGATTGTGGGCAAGTCCGTCATTCAAGACGGCCATCTCGAAGGCGACACGGTTACGTTCACCATCCACATCGAGTTCCAGGGCAACGAGATGAACTCGAGATACAAGGGCAAGATCGTCAGCAAAGACAAGATCATCTTCAAGATCGAAGGGTTGCAGGGCGGCGAGGACTTCGAGTGGGTTGCTCACCGCGTGCCGAAGCCCTAGTGGTGCAGTTCTAGTGGTGCGGGGCCGGCGGCGCCGGCGGGGTCGCCGGACGGGCGGCCTGCCTTCCTTGGGCGGCCAGCAGGTCCGTCAATACGGTGTGCCCAGGGGGAAGCAGGGTGATGCGCGCTTCGGCGGCCACTAGCTTCTGGGTCTCCAGGATGTCAAAGACCGCGCTGGCGACGGCCGGCTCCCGCGCAATCTCCTTCAGCGCATTCCCCAAGGTATTCGGCCGGATGGCCGACGCCTTGCCGAATTCGATGGACGCTTCACGTTCGGCCGAACTCGTGATGACGCTCACCTGATTGGCGCCCGTCTGGCGGATCGCCGAAGTCACCTGGCGCAAGCGGTTCACCACCTTTTCTTCAATCTGGCGGATCATCCCCAGATCGCGGAAGTGGACCTTGCGAATGTACACCGAGCCCAGTTGGTAGCCCCAGGCCGCCGACTGCGGCGACACTTCGCTGCGCACCGTGGCCGACATCATATGGCGCGTCTCGAGCATATCGGCAAGCTTCATATTGCTGAGGCAACGCACGGTGGCGTTGCTTACATTGGCGCGTAGGGAGCCGCGCGGGTCAGTATTTTTGAATAGGTACGCGACGGGATCGCTGATCCACATCTCGTACCAAATGCCGATGCCCATCGGCGCGCCCTCTTCGGAGTTGACGGCCTCACTGCGGCGGTATTCCTGGTCGAGCCGCATATCGAGCGTGTAACACTTGCCCAGTAAGTTGACGATCAAGGCGGATGGGCCCAATTCGGAAAGGAGGAAATGTAAGCCCGGCTCGCTCACCAGTCCGACCACTTTGCCGAAGAGGACATATACTTTGCAGGTCCGTTCCTCCACCGTGGTGAATATGCCGAGCACCCGGCACATCCCCAGGAGGAAAGGAACGCCGATCAGTGATAGCAGAAACGTGGTACCCGCGATAAAGAGAATTTCGATCATGACGCCACCTCCTGGTAGACATCGCGCACCCGTTCAAAGAGCCGTAGCTTCACGTTGCGGAGGTAAGCCGCCAATACGGCGGGTCCGGCGCGGTGTAACTCGGATAACTCGGCGGCGAGTAACTTGATCGGTTCCACTTCGGCCTGGGCCTTCAGGGTCTCGATTTCCACCGCGCGCTTCGATTGAACGATCTTCTGGTCCGCGGCGGCCTGGGCCAAACTGATGTCGCTGGACACTTGGTTGTGGGCTGTGTTAATCGCCGCCAGGGCCGACTCTACCTCGGAAGGCGGGTCGATTCCCGTAATCAGCGAGGCATCGAGCACCACCCCGTAGCGCGCGGTGGAGGAGCGGCACTCCTGGTCCATATATTCGTTCAGGTCGCGTAAGTTCTTGCGTAAGTCATTGATCGAAATACCGGTCATCTCGGCGCCGGCCAGGGTCTCCGGGACATTCTGTTCATGCTTGGCTTCGAAATTAGCGATGCGTTGGCGCAGCACCGAGACGAAGTAACCCATCACGTGAACCATGGGCTGCTTAATCCCGAAGATGTAGCCGTATAAGTTGGCTTCGCTGACTTGGTAGCGGATTTGTCCGGTAAGTCCGGTGTTGAGTTGATCTTTCGTCACGGCCTCCAACTGCGTTCCGGCGGCGTTGGCCTTCGGGTCTTCCGGATCCAGGGCCATGTTCTGCGTCACCGTGGCGATCGACACTTTGTAAATTCGCTCCCACGGCATCTTGAAATACGGTCCGCCGGGTGGAATTACGCGGACCTGCGGGTAAGTGTAACGGGGCCGTTCTTCCTCGCGTAAGGAGGCGGCAATCGGGTGGTCCAGCGTGGTGCCGGGCAGACGCTCGGCACGGCCAAACACCGTCTTTACGGCTCGCTCATTCTGGTCTACGGTGTAAATGCCCAGGAGCACCACCCGGAAGACAAACCAAAGAAAGGCGCCAAGCAAACAGCCAATCAGAAAAGTCATAGGGTCCTTCTGTAAATGTGGAATTCACCGATCTGTCGATCCTGGAAGCGCGGACGGGGGCGCGCGGAATGGAGCCAGGGCTCGGAAGCGAACGGATTTGGCGCATCGAGTTCCCGATGGTTGCAGCACGCGATGGAACATCAAACAATAGCCTACACGGAACGCGCCAATCGCGAAAGCCCCCACGAGAAGTGGTTCGTTTCGTCCCAAAGCTGTAATGTGGTATCTTCTCGGTTGGCCCGATGGAACGCAAAAAAGCCTCTGATTTTCCCCAGGAACTGCTCGACCTGTTTGACCGGTACGTCCACGGCGATATCGATCGCCGCGCGTTCCTGGACGGCGCGCAGAAGTTCGCCGTCGGCGGCGTGACCGCGACGGCCATTTGGGAGAGCCTGCGCCCCAACTACGCCTGGGCCCAACAGGTGCCCACCACCGACCCGCGCATCAAGGTGGAAACGGTCACCGTCGAGTCGCCGCTGGGTAACGGCTCCATCAAGGGCCACTTCGCCATGCCGGCCAAGGCCAAAGGCAAGCTGCCGGTGGTGCTGGTGGTGCATGAAAACCGCGGCTTGAACCCTTATATCGAAGACGTCGCGCGCCGTTTGGCGAGCGAGAACTTCATCGCCTTCGCTCCGGATGGACTCACCAGTGTCGGCGGCTTCCCGGGCGACAACGAAGAAGGCGGCAAGCTCTTCGCCAAAGTGGACCGCGCGAAAATGAACGAGGACTTTATCGCCGCCGCCCGCTGGCTGAAGGCGCGCAAGGATTCGAACGGCATGGTCGGCGTCGTTGGCTTCTGCTTCGGCGGCGGCGTGGCCAATACGCTCGCTGTCCGCATGGGCGCTGACCTCGCCGCGGCCGCTCCCTTCTACGGCGCTATGCCCCCGGCCACCGAAGTGCCGAAGATCAAAGCCGCCCTGTCGATCCACCTCGCCGGGCTCGACGCGCGTATCAACGCCATGCTGCCGGCTTTTGAAGAAGCGCTCAAAGCCAACCAGGCAAAGTACGAAGTCTTCACCTACGAGGGAGCCAACCATGGCTTCCACAACGACACCACGCCGCGCTACGACGAGAAGGCCGCCAAGCTTGCCTGGCAGCGGACCTTGGCGCATTTCAATAAGTACCTGCGCGCATAGCTGGTACACTGCCAGGATGCCCGACACCGTAGATCGCATTGGCGCCTCGCCGGGGTTCGCCCGCTTGCTGGCCGCCAAGCGACGCTTCATTCTGCCCAGCTTCGTCTTCTTCGTAATCTATTACTTCGCGCTGCCCATTAGCGTGAGCCTCTTCCCGGGTTTCATGCGCCAACGCATTGCCGGGGTCACGCTGGCTTATTGGTTCGCCCTGTCGCAGTTCCTGATGGCCTGGATCCTGGCCTGGCTCTACGTCCGCCGGGCCGCGCACTTCGACGCCGCAGCCAAGGAACTACTCCGATGACGCTGGCCATCTTCGTGGGCTTTGTGCTGCTCACGCTCGGGATCACCCTCTGGAGCGCCGGCAAAAGCCAAGGCGCCGGAGCTTTCTTCGCTGCCGGCCGCCGCATCACCGGCTGGCAGAACGGACTCGCCGTCGCCGGCGACTACATGTCCGCCGCCTCCTTCCTGGGCATCGCCGGCCTGATCGCCTTCTACGGCTACGACGGCTTTATGTACTCGGTGGGCTGGCTGGTGGCCTACCTTACCGTGCTGCTCGTTGTCGCCGAGCCCTTGCGCAACATCGGCAAGTACACCATGGCGGACATCCTCGCCTACCGATTGAAGGCGCGGCCCGTGCGCGCCATGGCCGCACTAAGCACGCTCACCGTCAGCACGTTCTACATGATTGCCCAGATGGTGGGCGCGGGCACCTTGGTGTCGCTGCTGCTGAAGGATTCGGGCGTCACCTTCCAGGGTGCCGTGGCCAGCGTCGGTCTGCTGATGGTGCTTTACGTGGTTTTCGGCGGCATGCTGGCCACCACCTGGGTGCAGATCGTGAAGGCCGTGCTGCTGATGGGGGGCACGGTGCTGCTGAGCGTGCTGGTACTGGCCCACTTCAACTTCTCACTGGCCCAATTCTTCGACGCCGTCTCGCACGTCAGCTTCACCGTGGACGGTAAGACCGTCACCCGGGATTTCCTCGAACCCGGCTGGTATTATAAGCCGCCCTATGGCACCTGGAACCTGCTCTCGCTCGGACTGGCCCTGGTCTTCGGCACCGCCGGGCTCCCGCATATCCTGGTGCGCTTCTACACCGTGCCGGACGCCGTCACGGCCCGCGTCAGCGTCGTCTGGGCGATGGCCATCATCGGCGCGTTCTACATCATGACCACCTTCCTGGGCTTTGGCGCCGCCACCATCGTGGGGCCGGATGTGATCAAGAAAAGCGGCGGCATCAACATGAGCGCGCCGCTGCTGGCGCAGGCCTTGGGCGGCGAGATCTTCTTCGCCTTCATCTGTGCCGTGGCCTTCGCGACCATCCTTGCCGTCGTGGCCGGGCTCACGATCACCGCGTCCACGTCCTTCGCGCACGACTTCTACGCCGGCTTCCTCTTTCGCGACCGCGAACTGAGTCCCGAAACCGAGGTCCGTGTGGCGCGAATTACGGCGCTCGTGGTGGGCGTACTCGCGATCGCCAGCGCCATCGCCCTGGGCCCGTCCGCTAACGTCGCCTTCCTGGTGGGGTTGGCCTTCGCCGTGGCCGCTTCGGCGAACCTGCCGGTCATCATCCTGACGCTGTTTTGGAAGCGCTTCAACACGCTGGGCGCGGTGAGCGGCTTGGGCATTGGCCTTGCAAGTTCCATCGCCCTGATCCTCGTCGGCCCCAGCGTCCGCGGCGCGGCGAATGCGCTGTTCCCCCTCGAAAACCCAGGAATTGTCAGCATTCCGCTGGGATTCCTGGCCGCCATCGTGGGGACGATGCTCAGCCGCGAGCCGGAAAGTGAGGCGAAGTTTGTCGAAATGCAAGTCCGCGCGCATACGGGTTTGGGCGCCGAAACCGCCTCGTCACACTAAGGTGAGATAATAAGGCATGATGTATGTCGGAGCCGCGATTTTCACTGTTTTTGTGGTGATTGTTTTCGGGGCGATTCTGAATCCCCCCACGGCGTGGCTGGCGAAGCTTTCGGGCGAGGAGCTCGAAGCCAATGAGCCGGCGCCCGAACCCGAGCCCGAAGCCCGCCGCAAGTAGCTTGTGGCTTACCATCAACGACGTAGAAGCCTGCAGTCAACTGCTC
>JBBQQS010000325.1:0-6170 GCA_038215525.1 Bryobacterales bacterium | reverse complement strand
GGATCTTACGGATGAGGGGGATGGGGATGCCACCTTGGCGGACAAAGGTGTCATGAAAGCTGCGCAGCGTGTAATTGGGTCCCCGTTCCCGCTGGAAGTCCCGCCGTAATTCGTAAATCATTAGCTTACCCATTGTGTAATAGAGATAGGTGGAATTGTAAGTGCCCCGGACTGCTTCTTCGTGCGCGATGGCCGGCTCCAGGCCCGCTTGCTCTTCGAAGAACGCCGCCGCCCGGTCCACCGTCCACCCTTCCGTATGCATTTTGATGCTTGCCACATGCCGGCAGTCGCGCAAAAGGGCTTCGCTGAGTTGAGCTAATTCGAGACGCGGATCGCCTTGGCCGTAACCTTTTTCTATCATCATCTGTTCCGCGTAGTGCGCCCAACCTTCGAGCGTGGAGGCCGTCGCTACGAGTTTGCGGGTTTTGGTGGGAAAACGCTCCGCATAGAGCGCGTGGACATAGTGGCCCGGAAACGCTTCATGAATGGAAATCAGGTCGAGCACCGGCCGGTTGAAGAGCCGCAGGTGCTGCTGACGGCGGGCCCAGGGCCAATCGCGTTCAGGCGGCGTCACGTAGTAATACGCTTCCGTCGCCCGCGTCTCAAAGGCGCCCGGCGCCTCCATGGCGGCGAAACTGCCAGCCCGGGCGAAGGGCGGCGTCTCCGCCACGGTGGGTAGCGTATTGCGGGGCAGACTCACCAACTGCTGGTCGAGGACGAACTTCCGCGTGCGCTCCAGGCTCGCCCGGGTGGCGCGCAAAAGGTCGCTTTCGCGCGGATACTCCTCGCCCAAACGGCGCCTGCCTTCCCGGATCGACGTGGTTCCGGTTAATTCGCGAAACCGGGCTTGATCCCCCGCCAGGGCGGCCTCGCCCCGTTGGCGCAGCTTCTCCAGCGGCAGCGCGATCATTTCGTCGAGGCGTAATTTTCGTAGAAAGCGCTTCTCGCCCAAGGCGAACTGGCCGTCCGAGCGTGGCAGTAGGTCTCGTTCCAGCCAACGCGCCGCGTCTTCCATCGCTAGTTGCGCCACGAGCGCAGCCTTTTCGACCCGTCCGCGCTCTTCCACCGTCCCGAACTCCGCCCAGTGGGGGACAGTATCGCGAAAATAGCCGATGGAGCCTTGCGCGATCCGCAGCGCTACCTCGGTAAATTCCAGCGGCGGCTGGCGGACGTTGGCTTTCATGGCTTCGATCATCCGCGGTACGGCGCGCATCCGGGCGACGATCGCCGGAATTCGCTCCCGGCCGGGGGCGAACTCGCGTTTCAAAAGCGAATCGACGCCGTGGGCGGGCTTCGAGACGTAGTACATCGGGTTGGTCTCCCAGTCCCGCTCTTCGGTGTGCTCAAAGAGCTCGGCCGCCAGCCGCCCCTGCAGGATTTCCGCGTCGATCGCCTCTTCGGCCGGGAGCGGCTGCTCCCGCAGCGCGGCCAGCCGTGCCGCTTGCGCCCGCACTTCCTCAATTCGCGCGTCAATTCGCGCCCGGCTCAAGTCCTCCACCCAATCGTCGTAAACGTGCGCCCCGCTCAGCGTGCCCAGCGTGGGCCGAAAGGCCAGCAACCCATTGAAATAGTCTTCTTCAAAGACGAGGAAATCGTCCTCCGTCTTCCGCGCGCAGCTCGAAATCAGGAGAAGTAAAAAGATCAGAGCCGCCAGCCGCATTCATTTCATCTTAACGATTTGATTGACCTCCATACCCACACGAATTACTCCGACGGCACCGACTCCCCGGCTGAATTGATCAAAAAGGCACGCCTGGCGGGCCTGCGGGCCATCGCGATTACCGACCACGACACGATGGAAGGCTACCGCGTCGCCGTCGAGCCCGCCCGGGAAGCCGGCTTGGAACTGATTTGTGGCATCGAGATCTCGACGCGGCTGCGCGAAAAGTCCGGTCGCTCCACCCATTTGTTGGCCTATTTCCTGGAGCACGCCCCGCCATCGTCTTTCGACGCCTGGCTCGCCCAGGTCCAAGCCGCTCGCCGCGAGCGCAACCACCGCATGGTGCGCGGGCTGCAGGACCTCCACTTCGACGTCACCCTGGAGGCGGCCGAGGCGCTGGGGCGATCAATCACGGGGAGGGTGCATTTTGCCCGCCTCCTGCGCGACCAAGGCCACGTGGCGTCGATCGACGAGGCCTTCGCCCGCTACCTGAGCGACGATGCTCCAGCATTCGTGCCCATGGATGAGCCTTCGATCGAAGACGCTTTGGCCCAGGTCCGGTCCTCGGGCGGGGTACCAGTGCTCGCTCACCCGGTGCGTCTGGGTCTGGCCATACCCGACGAAGAGCCCATCTTTTCCCGGCTGAAAGACCTTGGGCTCATGGGTTTAGAGGTCTACCACTCGGACCATGACTCCGCCACGGCCGCCCGCTACCTGGGTCTCGCCCGTCGGCTGAGCTTATCCGTCACCGGCGGCTCGGACTATCACGGGGAAGCCAAGCCGACCGTCCGATTGGGGACCGGTCGAAAAATGAATGTTCAAGTTCCGTATCCCATTTTGACTGGTTTGCGGGCGAGAAGCGCACATACGAATGAATTGACAATCTCCCATTCCTAGTCTAATCTGGGAAGGCATGATAGCAGCGAAAATAGATCGTGCGGGAAGGCTGCTGTTGCCGCAGCGTTTCCGGACCGAACTCGGCTTAGGCGAGGGGTCAGACGTTTTAGTGCGCCTGGAAGATGGCGAAATCCGCATCACCACACGCTTGGTAGCGTTGCGCAAAGCGCAAACGGCCATGCAGGCCTACAAGCCGACAGATAGTATCGTCGATAGCTTCCTGGCCGAGCGGCGTGAAGAGGCGCTGCGGGATTGAAGTCGCACGTCTTCGACGCTTCGGCAATCCTGGCCGTCCTGTTCACCGAGGCCGGCCACGAAGTCGTCGCCGAGGCTATGGAAGGCGAGGCAATCATCTCGGCTGTTAACTATTCCGAGGTCCTTGCCCACCAAATGCGAGCGGGAGTCAGCCGGGACTTGGCAGTATCTACCCTAGGCAGCCTCGACCTGAAGGTCGTCGTCTGGGACCAGCGTTTGGCCGAAGAATCCGCCGACTTGAGCCCGTTTGCCAAGAGCCACGGCTTGGCCCTCGGTGATCGCATCTGCCTCGCCACAGCCCGCCATCTTCGGCTCCCGGTGCTCACCTCCGACCGCGCATGGGGCAAGCTCCCTGACTTGGGGATCGAGATTCGGGTGATTCGGTAGTTTCGCCGGCGACCAAGCGCCTTGCTTCTTGGCCGCGCGGATAAACTCATCTAAGCGCTCGGCGTCGTGCATGGAGTTTATTCTATTTACTCAGGCAGGGCGAAAGGCCCGAAGTGACCCGCCGCTTACGCGGGCGGGCTCAAAGGGCAGGTACCAAAGTGACAATCGTGCCATTCGCTAAATGCAATGGCCGATCGCCCTTCGCGTACAGCGTATTGATATAGCCTAACGCCACCACCCGCCCCAACTTCGGCGAATGCATAGCACTCGTCAGGACCCCGGCCTTGGCCTCGCCCGAGAACAGTTCGCCGACTACCGCCGGTCCCTCAATCCGGAAAGCCCGCAGATGCTTGTGCACCGCCCCGCGGGACCGCACGCGCTCGACAATCTCCTGCCCCAGGTAACAGCCCTTCGTGAAGCTCACCGACCCCATCTGCCCAGTCTCCTGCACCAGATGCGTCTCAAGAATATCGACGCCATAACGCGGATGGCCGTTCTCGAGCCGGACCAATTCAAGATCTTCAGCCGTAGCCTCCTGTAGCGCGGCGAGCGATGCCCAAACCGCTTCCGGCTCTTCGGTATAAACCCTTACGCCCTTGCCGCCGACAGCCGAAATCGGAAAGCTGCCCGGCAGTGGCTCCGCGAGTGGACCCTCCACCGCAATCACCGCCAACCGCACCTCTTCCAATACCACGTCATCGGCAATGATGAATTTGTCGAGGTGCGCGAGCAGCTTGTCCTTCGTCGAAGGCTCCATGTCGAGCAGCAGCGAATCGGCAAAGCAAGCCACCCAGGCATCGGCCAGAATGCGGCCTTGGGCGTTCAAGAAGAAAGTATGGGCGCACTCGCCGGGCGTCAGGGCCTGCACCTGGTTGGTGCTCATGGCATGCAGCAGACGCGCCCGATCCTCGCCGGTGGCGCGAATCAGACCTCGATCCAGCCGCAAACGTGCTGCTCCGTCTCGCAGGGCGTTATATCCAGTCATGAGATATTAGATGCGCGAAAGATCTATTTGACCTTGTCGTCTCTTTCGATCTTGCCGTCGCGGATGTAAATCACGCGGTGGGCGTGCATGGCGATGTCATGCTCGTGGGTGACGAGGATGATGGTGTTGCCTTGCTGATGCAGCCGGTCGAAGAGGCCCATAATTTCGACGCCCGTGGCCGAGTCGAGCGCGCCAGTAGGTTCGTCGGCGAGCAGGATCGAGGGATTGTTCACCAACGCGCGGGCAATGGCGACGCGCTGGCGTTGGCCGCCTGAAAGCTCGTTCGGCTTGTGGTGCATACGTTGGGCCAAGTCCACTTGCCGCAAGCGCTCTTGCGCCATCTGCTGACGCTGTTCGCTCGGAATGCCGGCGTAGATAAGGGGAAGTTCTACATTGTGCAACGCGGTGGCGCGGGCCAGCAGGTTGAAGGTCTGGAAGACGAAGCCGATCTCTTTGTTGCGGATGCGGGCCAGGTCATCGTCGCTCATGGCCGAAGCCAAATTGCCGTTGATGTAGTATTGGCCCTCGGAGGGCGAGTCCAGGCAGCCGATCAGATTCATCAAGGTCGACTTGCCCGAGCCCGACGGTCCCATGATGGCGACATATTCGCCACGGTGGATCGTCATATCCACGCCGGAGACGGCGTTGATGGTCTGGTCGCCCATAATGTAAGTCTTCCAGAGGTTGTAGCTCTGAATGACAATGCCTTGGCGCTTTAGCTCTTCGCCGCGCGCCTTCAGGTCGGTAATGTCTGCTGCTGTCGCCGTGGTTGCCATGCTTACTCGTTCTACTGATTATGACTCGGTTTTGACGGGTGCCTTATTGTCAATCTTCACGATGGCCTGATTGCGCAAGGTGCGGATCACCTTGTAGCTACCCGTAATGATCTGTTCGCCATCCGAGACGCCATTCAATACTTCAATCTCTGTCGCGCCGGTAATGCCGGTCTTCACTTCGCGAAACTCGGCTGATTCGCCCTTAATGACGAAGACGCCCTGCAATTCCTTCTTGGCGTCCTTGCCAACAGGGGCTTCCGGGGCGGTTTCGCCTTTCTTTTCCGGCGCCAGATCGCCCTTCTGGCGAACGGTGAGCGCTTGGATCGGAATAGTTATGGCGTTCTGACGGGTGGCCGTGGTTACACGGGCCGTGCAACTCAGGCCAGGACGCATTTCTTCGGGCGGATTGTCGAGCGCGATCACGACCTTAAAGTCCTTCGCTTCCTGGCTCGAAACAGCACTTTGCGAGGCCGCCAAGCCGGAGGAGCGCAGGATCGCCGTGTTGCCGATTTCAATCACCTTGCCGGTAAAGAGCTTCCCGGGCATCGCGTCGATCGTCACTTCGGCCATCTGGCCCAGGGTGACATTCACGATGTCCGTCTCGTCCACCTTCACTTCAGCGGTGATCACGGACATGTCGGCGATGGTCATAATCAGGCTGGCCGAGGAGTTCTGGACGCCCGGCACCACGGTTTCGCCCACGCGGATCGGCAGGTTGGTGACTACTCCATCGAGCGGTGCCACCGATTGTGTGCGCGCGAGTACGTCCGCGGCGCGACGGAGGTTCGCTTGCGCCAAGGTGATCCGGCGTTGCGACGCCGACAGAGCGGCATTGGCCTGGGCCCGCTGGGCGCGGAATTGGTTAATGCGGGCTTCGGATTCGCGTACAGCGGCGGCGGCTGAGTCAACGGCGATGCGCTTCTGGTCAAACTCTTGCCGGGCGACCAGCTTCTCGTCCCAGAGCTTCGACGTGCGGTCGAAGTCGATTTTGGCGCGTTCGAGGTCAGTCTTCGAGCGTTCGAGCGACGCCTGCAGGGTCTTGATGTTTTCGTCGGCGCTCTTCAAGCCGGCTTCGGAGGCGGCCGAGTCGGCTTCGGTCGAACTGACGTTCGCGCGCTGCGCCGCCACATCGGCTTCCGGCTGCACGCTTTCGAGGCGCGCCAACAACTGGCCGCGCTTTACGCGTTGGCCTTCCACCACCAGAATGTCC
>JBBQQS010000324.1:0-6194 GCA_038215525.1 Bryobacterales bacterium | reverse complement strand
GGGAGCCGCCGCGGCGGGCGTCGCCAGAAAGCTTCGTCGTTTCACGGCGCTTAGCGTATCACTTGTTGCGCTCAATTGGTATATAATCACTGCCTCAGGGGCCGAAACCAAAAGTTCATAATGCCACTGACTGGAGGTTGCCTCGTGATGCGACGATTGCTGATTCTTACCGCCTTGTGCGCGATGACGGCCTTTGGCCAAGCTGGTTCCGGCGAAATCGGAGGTGTCGTGACTGACCCTACCGGGGCGGCCGTTTCTGGCGCCACGATTACCATTTCGAGCGCTGCCACGGGATTTCAGCGCGCGCTGAAGTCGAACGCGGAGGGCATTTACTCGGCGCCGGCGCTGCTGCCGGGTATTTACTCGGTGAAGGTGGAAGCGACGGGCTTTGGCGCGCAGATGCGCAATACGGTCGAACTCCAGACCGGCCAGGTGCTGGGCCTGAACTTCACGGTGCAAGTGGGCAACGTGGCCGAAGTGGTGGACGTGACGGCCAGTGCGCCGGTGCTCGATACCGAAACCACGTCGGTGGGCACGGTAATCGAGAACAAGCGGATTATCGAACTGCCGCTCAACGGACGCAATTACCTGCAATTGGCGTCGCTGATTCCGGGAGCCACGACGAATGGCCCGGCCTCGTCGCAAGGGCAGCAGCGCATGGGTGGGGCGCGGAATAGCTTTGCGCTCAATGTCGCCGGCCAACGGGTCCATTATAACCATTACGCCTTGGATGGCATGGAGAATACGGATCCGAATTTTAATACTTACCTCTTTCTGCCGTCGATTGACGCGCTGCAGGAGTTCAAAGTGGAGAGCGGCGTGTTTGGCGCGGAGTATGGCCGCGGCATTGCGCAGGTGAATGTCTCCACCAAATCCGGTGGCAATCAATTTCACGGAGTGGCGTTTGAGTTTTTGCGTAACTCCTACTTTGACGCGCGCAACTTTTTTGCCCGAGTAAATCCTCCTTTTAAGCGTAATCAATTCGGCGGCACGTTCTCCGGACCGGTCATTATTCCGAAAGTGTTTAACGGCACCAACAAGCTATTCTTTATGTTCAACTATGAGGGCCTGCGGGAGCGCCGGTCCTTAACCCAAACCACTACCTTGCCCGATGCGCGGTTCCGATCGGGTAACTTCGGTTTCCTCAACCGTGCCGCCGGGATCCGGGATCCAATGAACCCTGGCCAGGTCTTCCCGAATGCCACGATTCCGGATTCCCGAATCTCGCCCATTTCGCGGAAGGTACTGAACGACTTTTATCCCTTGCCGAATCAGGGCGGGGGCGGCGCGCTCGGCATTGCCAACAACTATCTGAATGACGAGGGTCGCCGCACGGACGGCAATCAGTTTACTTCGCGTGCGGATTGGACGGGCATCCAAAACCAAACTTTCTTCTTCCGCTTCAGCCAGACGCAGGAGCCGCAGTACATTCCTTCCGCCATTCTGAACCAGGGCAACGATGTGCAGATTCTGGGCCAACAAGGCGTCCTGGGCCACACGATGGTGATCGGGTCCAACAAGGTGAATGACTTCCGGTTCGGCATGAACTACTTCAACTCCCGCAATATTCAGCAGCGTGCGTTTCAGCGCAACGTGGTGGGTGAGTTGGGCCTGAGAGGCGTTTCTCAGGATCCGCTCTTCTGGGGAATTCCCGTTTTCCAGATCTCCGGCTTCGGGAACGTGGGTGAGTGCAACGACTGCCCGTTCGTCAACTGGAATACGACTTTCCAATTTACCGATAACTTCTCCTGGACCAAGGGCAAACATAATTTCAAGGTCGGCGGCGAGTATCGCCGGTTGCGCTATAACCAGATCGGCGCGGTGGTGCCGCGCGGCCGTTTCAGTTGGAACGGCCAGTATTCCGGCGAACCGATGGCCGATATGTTACTCGGCCTGATGTCGACCACCGAGGGCCAAGTGGGCGCTCCGATCGCTAATTTTCGGAATAACTACATGGCGCTCTACTTACAGGACACTTGGCGCATGACGAATAAGCTCACCATGAATTGGGGCTTGCGCTGGGAGTATGAGTCCCCGTTCTATGACAAGCACGACGCGATCGTGAATGTGGACTTCAAGTGGGATAACTCGGTAGAGCCCACTTTCGTGCGCGCCGGTACCGGCGACTTGAATCAGGGCAACCCCGCGTTTCCCGCGCCGCCGACCTGGAAGCTGGTGCGCGATGGCCGCTTTGGCCGCGGGGCGAATAAGCCGGACCGGAACGATCTTGGACCGCGCCTGGGCCTCGCCTACCAATTGAATTCGAAGACCGTACTTAGGACCGGTGTGGGCATTTATTATGTCCGGGATATCGGCAACGCGGTGTTCGATATTGTGCGGAATATTCCTTTTACTATTCGGCAGGCGGAGACGGCGAACACGTTGGCCCCCAACCTCACTTGGGATCGCCTGTTTACCCAATCGGGGGCACCGAGCTTCCTCTTGATTAATCAATACGGCGAACGCACCTCCTATGTCGCGCAGTGGCAAGCAGCCATCCAGCGGCAACTGACAAAGGATATGTCCCTCGAAGTGACTTACATGGGCTCGGCGGGCATCAAGCTTCGGCGATTGGCCAGTTACAACTTGCCGCAGCCGCGCCCGGGTAACCCGAACGATAACCGGGCCTTCCCCAAGTTCAACGGGGCTTTCCAGAATATGTACGCCGCGTCGCACTCGAATTACCATGCGTTGCAGGCGCGCTTGCAACATCGGTTCTCGCACGGGTTCACCTTGCTAGGCTCGTATGCCTGGTCGAAGTCGATCGACAACGGTTCGGGCGTCCGCACGACGGACGGCGACCCGTTGACGCCGATGGACCCGGACCGCTCCTTATGGCGCGACCGTGGCCGTTCGGCTTTCGACTTCCGCCATCGCTTTACCAGCTCCTTTCTCTATGAACTGCCGTTCGGCAAGGGCCGGCGGATTGGGATCTCGAATGCCGCGGCGAACGCGATTCTGGGCGGATGGCAGGTGGGCGGCATTCTCACCTTCCAGAGCGGCTTTCCGTTTAGCGCCTTCTGCGGACCCGGCAACATCCAAAACGGCGCCGGCGGCTGGTGCGCGCCCGATGTGGTGCTTGGCCAGAGCCCGGATGGGCCAAAGACGGTGGCGCAGTACTTTAACACCAGCGCGTTCGTCGACCGGATCGGCCAAAACCCGGCGGCGATTACGGATTTCCGCTTCGGCACCGGCGGACGCAATATCCTGATCGGACCGGGGATCGCCAGCCTGGATGCTTCCATCAACAAGGCCTTCTCCTGGAACGAAGGGAAGCAGAAGATCGACCTGCGCGGTGAGTTCTTCAACTTGCCCAACAACGCGAATTTTGGGCAGCCGGGGTCGACACTGCGGACGCCGACCTATGGCGTGATCAGTGGCACGCGCATTGACTCGCGGCAGATCCAGATCGCGCTGCGGTACAGCTTCTAGGTTACGAAACGAACCCGGGAGTTGTTGATTCTATTGGGTCGGTCAGCTTGGAGATTGAACTCCCGACCGGCGAGGACGCCGGTCCCCCGCTTTGGGGATGGCGACCACCCTATTGCCTTAGGATAGCAGGCGGGGGTTAGCGTTTTAAGCTAAGCTGTTGATTCTGAAACGCAACTTTGTTGTCACCGGGGCCGATGCGGAGGGAGCCGTTGCGAGGGTTGAGCGTTAGAGTGCGGTTATGCCAGAGGGGGAAGCCGAGGAAGCCGGTGAGGCGGACGCCGAAGTAGGCGGAGACGTCGGAGAGGTCAGTAGTGAGGACCTCGCCGGTGTAGCGGGGGAGGCCCTGGAAGTTGAGCCGGATGGGCATTTCCCTGCGATTGGCCACCATCCCGCCGGACGCGCCGATGAGGTTTACGGGGCGGGCGTTGAGGCTGGGCACGGCCTCGTGGATGAGGGTGTAGCCGGCGCCGGTGTCGAGGACGTACTGAGCGCTCTCATCCTGGCCGTCTTCAAGAATCAGCAGATGGCCGAGGCGGCGGTAGGGGACGAAGCCGGGGGCGAGCGGCGGGGGGTTGAGGCCGGCCCAGGGACGGTCACCGGCACCTTCGGTGCCTTCGTGGCCAGGGAATGGCGTAAGTTCCAGGATCTTCTTGCGGCCATTGCAGGTAATGAGGAAGTGGCTAAAGAGATCGGTGCCGATGAGTCCGTCGATGCCTTCGACGAATTGCTGGTCAGCGACTTCGACGACGACGTTGGCCATTCGAACTGGTGGATGGTGAGGCGGGTGGCGAGCATGGACCGGGCGCGCTGGTGGTGGCCTTCCCCAAAACCGCCGACGGTAGCTTCAGCCAGCGGAGCGAGGGCCAGGCGGGCGGCCATTGAGGCTGACGCGGAGAAACCAGCCGTGGGGCCGGAAGCTGTCCGCGCGGGCGACGGGCATGGACAATTGATAGGGCTGGTAGGGACTGCGGAGTTGGTTGACGATGCGTCCGGCCAGATGCTGCTGACGGGTGAGCCGCCATTGAGCGTAGAGACGCATATCGGGGGGCGTGGCGGGCAGGTTGATCAGGCGGCGGAGCAGAACGGCTTCGAGGCTGGGGTGGGCCACGGCGGCGGCGTATTCTTTTACGACGATGGGGTCCTGCGGATGGCTTTGATAGGCGCGGGCTAGATTTTGTTCGGCCTGGATGCGGCGATGTTCGGCGGCATCGATGCGGCCGAGGCGGGCCAGGGCTCGCCCGTAGCGAGGCTGTTCGGCCAAAGCGGACTCATAGAGGTGACGAGCTTCGGTAATCCGGCCACTTCGATAGGCAACCGCCGCCCGGGCCGAGAGCTCAGCCGGATCAGCGGGTAGGGTTTCCGAGTACAGCGCTCCAGCCAGCGCTAGTACTAGGGATGGACTCCGCAACATGGAGAGAGTTTAGTTTCTTTTTGGGTGTCAATACAATGACTTTTTCATGAATTTGCTGGGAGCAGGGGCGTCAATGGCTCGCCGCACCGATGGAAAAACCACGTGGGCTGCTGCCTCTAACCCTTCAACGCTAACCTATTGAATCAAAAGCAGGTAGGCCAAAACTTCAGCTAAGTTCATTATTATCAATATTTTACGCGGAAACCCAGGGACACGCGTGGATGGCCCCGATTGGGGATAAGTGATTTACTTTGTTCGACTTATGAGTTTTTCGTGTCTTGCCTGTGTCTGGGGGTCGGGGGTCTGGGGGTCTGGGGGTCTGGGTCTGGGTTATGTCAAAGGAATTCGAGAATCACCATCGACCGGGTCCAGACGAGGCCTGCGGCGCTACACTTGCCAGGCGATTTGGCCGGCGATGACGGTGGCGACGGGGCCGCCTACGAAGCGGCGGCCGTGGAAAGGGGAGTTGCGGCTTTTGGAGGGGGACTTCGACAAATCGTAGGTCCAGGGGCGGTGGAGGTCGAAGATGGTGAGGTCGCCGGGGAGGCCGGGGGTGAGGCGGCCGCGGCCGAGGCGCATGGTGCGTTCAGCACCGTTGGTAAAGAGCGAGACCATGTGCGAGAGGGTGATCTTGCCCGGGTGCACCAGGCGTTCAAGCGTCAGCGGGATAGCGGTTTCGAGGCCGAGGATGCCAAAGGGGCAACGCTCGAAGGCTTGGGCTTTGAGGCCAGGGGCGTGCGGCGCGTGGTCGGTGGCAATGGAGTCGACGACGCCGGAGACGATGCCGTCGAAGGCGGCGTCGATGTCGCAGCAGCCGCGCAGGGGGGGCTTCATTTTGTAATTGCCGTCAAGAGTGACGAGCTCTTCGTCGCTCAGGGTGAAGTGATGTGGGGTGATCTCGCAGGTGACGGGCAGGCCGAGGGCCTTGGCGTGTTCCACCATGGCGATGGCATAACGCGTCGAGATATGGGCGACGTGATAGCGGGCGCCGGTAAGTTCGGCGAGGATGAGATCGCGGGCGACCATGATATCTTCGGCGGCGGAGGGCATGCCCTTCTGGCCGAGCTTGAGGGAAGCGACGCCTTCGTGCAGGGTGGCCTTCTCCGTCAGGTTGAGGTCCTCGCAGTGGTCGATGATGGGGATGTCGAGCTGTTTGGCGAGTTCCATGGCATCGCGCATGAGCTGCGAGTTCATGACGGGGCGGCCATCGTCGGAAATGGCGACGGCGCCGGCTTCCACCATGTCTTTGATGGCGGCAAGTCGCTCGCCCTGGGAACCGACCGAGATGGCGCCGATGGGGTGGACGTGGACGGGCGTGACGCGCTGGGCCTGCTCGACGATGTAGCGGGTG
>JBBQQS010000323.1:0-6196 GCA_038215525.1 Bryobacterales bacterium | reverse complement strand
CTTCGATACCGGCAACGCCACGCTGCAAGCGGCTTCCAACGAACAACTCGCCAACGTGTCCAATATTTTGAAGGCTTTCCCCAACGTCCACCTCAAGATCGGTGGATATACCGACAATACGGGCGACAAAGCGGCGAACGTGAAGCTCTCCGCTGACCGCGCCGCCACCGTGATGGGCGAGTTAGTCAAGATGGGGATCGCCCCGGCGCGCTTGGCCTCAGAAGGCTATGGAGACGAGCATCCGGTGGTCGACAACGCTACCGAAGAAGGCCGGCAAAAGAATCGCCGCGTGTCGATGCGCGTGTCGAAGAAATAGTAAGCTGCGCCGAGGCGTAAGCAAAAAAGGAGGCCCCGTTCGGGGTCTCCTTTTTTTGCGGGGCGGAAGGGCGGTTAGTATTGCTGCATCGCGCAACCGCCGGTGTTGAGGCCTTCGCCAGGGATGGGGGAAGTGCCACCACTTTCACCACCCGTGAGAATTCCCGAGGGCGTGATGTTTTTCGCACCCAGCGTGGAAGAACTGTAGGGAGAGGACGAACCCCAGACAATATTGAAGCCGCCGAGGGTGCTTTCGCCCCAGACGATGTTCTCGCCCCAAACGATATTATCGCCCCATACGACGTGTTGGCCAACGCCGCGTTGACGTCGAGGTAGCCGGCGCCGACGGTGAAAATATCGTATTGCGACGTATAGGTTTGGCAGGTGATGACGTCGAGGAAAGTCTCCGACGGGCGGACGAGCTTCGCGGCCGTCTTCATCAAGCGGCTCTTCACTTCGTCGGGTTTGAGCGTAGGGTCGCGCTGGATCATCATGGCCGCAGCGGCGGACACCATCGGCGTGGCCATGCTGGTGCCGCTGAGCATCAGATAGTCAGTCGATAGGGCCGTGCCGGTGATCATCCCGTTCATTTAGCTCGATTGGGCGACGCGGGTGGTGGGATAGTTGTTACCCAGGAAGTTATGGGCCGCCATCACGGAGACGATCTGGTTGCCGGGCGCCACTAAGTCTCGCTTCACGATGCGGTCAATCAACGTCGGGCCTTTGGAGCTGTAGGTGGCAATTTCGTCGTCAGAGCGCGTGAGGGTGCCCAGCGTCTTCATAGCGCCCACCGTAATGACGTAGGGACTGTTACCGGGTGAACCGATCATGCCGTAGCCGTAGGTGCCGAAATCGTTGTTGCGCCCCTGGTTGCCAGCCGCCACCACGACCACGATTCCCGCCCTCCAGCCCGCTTCGACGGCCCGGCAGAGCGGATCGACGCGGAAGCTTTCAAACACCGGTCGCCCCAGCGACAAATTGATAATGCGGATGTTGAACCGGCCGCGCAATTCGATAGCCCGGTTGATAGCCGCGATCACCGTGGTATCGGTGCCAGCGCCCGAGTCGTTGAGCGCGTTCAGGCTGATGATGTTCACCCGTGGCGCGATGCCGGCGATGGTGTTCGAGAACGCGGTGCCCGTGGAGCGCGCGCCGTTCCCGATGATGATGCCCGCCACGTGCGTGCCGTGGCCGAAGCCGTCGGCGGCCGTGCCGCCCACCAGTGATTCGGAGTAGGCAAGGCGCGCTCCGCCGTCTCGCAGGTCGGCGCTGTCGGTGACCCCGCTATCGATCACCGCCACGCCCACACTGTTGCCGGATAGGCCGCTGGTTAACAACTGCTGCGTACCCGTGAACAGTTTGTCCACTCGGACGAGACAAATAGTCTCTTCGCTATCCTGAAGTATGCCCATTGCCCTTCTCGCTCTAGCGTGGCTGGCGCAATCGCCCGCGCCCTTGGCCCGCGACATCTTCCGCGAACTCATTGAAATCGACACCACCGCTCGCTTCGGCAGCACGCGGGCGGCCGAGGCCATGGCCGCGCGCCTCAAAGCCGCCGGCTTTACCGATGTCCACATCGCCGGGCCTAGCCCCACCAAGATGAACCTGGTCGCGCGGCTCAATTGTGCGCGGACCGGTGCGGGGACCGCCAAGCCCGTGCTCTTCATCGCGCACCTCGACGTGGTGGAGGCCCGCAAAGAGGATTGGTCCACCGGGCTTAACCCGTTTCGCTTCACCGAACGCGATGGCTACTTCTATGGCCGCGGCACCACCGACGTGAAGGGGGCCTGCCCGCTGAACTGTGGCCTAATTCACCCGTGCACGAAGGCTCCTCAAGCACCTCGACGGCTCTGCTGTCGCTTTGAGGTGGCCTTTACGATCAAAAACCTATCACTTTTATGGCTGCAATAAGGTCCACCTCGTAAGGTCGGCGTCAACAGGAGGATCGCGATGGAATTCATGAAAGGGCTCCTGTTTCGCGTTGGTTCGCTCAATGGCACGCGGGTGCTATGGTCAGAGCCATGGGCACCTTTCTGCAGCAACTGGAGATTTGGGAAGATGACGGCGGCTCGGACGGTGTGCCCGGCTTCCAGTTGGTGGGCTCGGCGGCGCAACTCGAATGGGCGGGCCGCATCCGCGGGCTGGTGAACGCCGAGTTCAGCCGGGTGGCGGAGTCGTTTCGCACGGTGGCGAAGGGGCAACTGGGCGTGGCGCGCGCTGAGACTGAGGCCATCCTGCAGATCCTCGAAGAAAAACGCGGCGAGGTGATGAGCCGCACCGAGGCCGGCTACCTGATTCACGATTGGCAGGAGATTAGCGACCAGGTGCGGCAGTTAATCCGGCGCGACGCGCGGTACCTGGCGATTGTGGCCCAGCGGGCAGCGCGCAAGGTCGCTAGCCAGTGACACTACCTCACCACGGAACCGGTTTGCGACGTCGTAACCGGCCTTGGCCCGGGCAATCAGGTCGCCTTCATCGAATGTATCGCTTGGTTCTGCCATGCCATCCCAGAATAACAGTCACGTCAAGGGTTTGGTGAGGGCTCGGGCCCAGAGGGGGGCGATCTCGTGGGCTTCGGAGGGGATAGGTTCGCCAAGAAAACGGAGAGCGGCGGCGAGGGTGCGGGGGTCGCCGTTGGGTGGGATGGACAAGTTGCTCTGTATCCGCAAGAGTGGCGTTGATGGCTCAAGCCAAGAAAGCAATCGAAGTGCTGATTTCTGTAGAACGAATTGTCAACCGGATTTATCTGGTTCGGGGGCAAAAGGTGATGCTCGACGAGGACTTAGCGGCGTTGTACAGGGTTCCCACTGGGACTTTGAATCAGGCCGTTCGCCGGAAGTGCCTTCACGGCGGCCCGCGCCTCGCGCGGTCTCTCCTAATTTTGAACGGCGACAAAGAGCACCTGCGTCCCACTGACACCGCCCAGGGTAAACGTCAGGGGGACCGCGTCGCTTGCCGCCACATTCGGAACTACCACGTTGAATTGATACAAGCCAATCGCTCCAGGCGCCAAGCCGGAAAAAGAAACCGTCGTCGCGCGTGTCTGTCCGAAGAAGACCTGAAACGGTAAGGCGAGCGTGTTACTCTGCTGGACCACCTGTCCCGCTGGAATCGCCGGCGTCACGGGCCCGAATCCGACGCCATAGAGGACAATCGTCTCACCGGGCCGGGCGCGGCGAGAGGGCAGGCCGGGAAAGGCCCCGGGTGGCAGGACATACGTTGCATTGTCGGAGAACAGTGCGGCGGCGTATCGCCTTCCTCCAATCTCAAAGGAGGGCGGCGCCAGAATTCCGGGTTGGGTCGGGTTCACAGTAAGGCTATAGGGTGCGCTCGCCCCTACGGCGGTCGTCAGGATCAGCGGCTGAGTTCCCGCCACCACGCTGGAAGGGACCTGCGCATTCACCCGTCCCGGACCGATGTACTGCACAAACGCCGATTGGCCACCAATCCTCACCGTGGTCTCGCTGAGTGCGGTCGGAGCGTTGAGGCCATTGAAATCCGCCCCCGTCCATTCGCGAGTGCTGGCGGCAAGATTCGATCCATAGATCTCGATCCAGGAGCCCGGCGCGATGGCCGTGAACTGCCCGTAAGAACTCGCGCTCACCACGCCGCCGGGTTTGATGGTGGGAGGCTGCGCGTCGATCACAATCGAGCCCCACTCCTGCCGGCCGCCACCGCATTTTCCGCCGTGAATGTAAGTAAGCGTTTGCGGAGTCATCCCCGAGTTTCGAAACGTGAAACTGTAAGTAGCCGGAAAAGGATTCCCCGCCGCGGGAAAGTTCCGCAAAATGGAATCGTTCCGGCGTCGATGCAGGTCTTCGGTCCAGGCGCCTACGGTCTTGCGACTGCCCGGCAGAACGCCCCGGTTTGTATTCTCGGTGAGCCACAAGACATATTCATAAGTTTCAAAGTAAATGCCGTCGGAGTTGTCCCATTCATTCTGATAGGCGAGGTCAATGTCGGAGGGAGTATCGACGCCGCGCTCTTCCTTCGTGGGGCTAGTTACTTGAAATCCTGTAATCTGCCCTTCCGCCCCCTCGCGCACGGCCCATCGATTCGGGCATCGGCTGTCCAGCGGACCTTGGTAATCGTCGAGGGGCCGGACGGGTTTAGGATGCAAACCGTCAAAGGGACAACCGTTGCCTTTGATTTGCAACCCATTGTGCGCCACGGCAAAGCGCAGGCCCAGCAATTGTTGCCCCCGATCCAGATTCGTTTGGGTCTGTTCGAAAAAGGCGGGCAATGACGAAGAATTCGAAGAAGCGCCGCTCGAGGTTAAATACCCACCTGTTTCATTGATCCTCGGAAAACCGTCCTGAATCAGCATGTATCCGATCGCTTTGCCCGGGAACAAATCACCGAGAAGTTTGGTCTGCTCATCATAGAATGCATAGAGTCCGGAAGGGCGATACCCATCCGCGGCCAGGACGGCCGGATTGCAGGTGCAACCGGCTGCACAACCCTTCGGCAAACGGTTTTCGTGGGAGAAGAGATTCGCTCCCGAGACTCGCATGTAAGCCAATGCGCGATACCAGTCGGAGCGGGTTTTAATGAATTTGGCAACCTCGGTCAGTAAAGCTTGATAATGCCTGCGATAAGTCAGGTTGGTGGGGTTTCCCAAGTCCATGCGCACGCCGCAGCCTGAGGCCTGCCCATCGTCCGAGTCCTGCAGCCGTAAGCGCAGAACCCCGCCGCCCCCTCCACTTCTCGGCGAGTTATCCGGGTTGGTGGAAAAAATCCAGTCCGGGGTCCCCTCGTTGCCCGCCTTAATGGCCAGGCTAAACAATTTACCGTATTTCACGGCCTGTTCATCTCTCGCTGCAGAATGCTGAAATCGAACACACCCTGCCTGGGATTCAAATCATTCCACTACGGGCGAACGAAAACGCCGGTGACATTGGGGTTACTCCAAGTCGTGTCGAGCGTGGCCTGATAGTTGCCGCCGGTGCATAACACTTTGCCGTTATCGCCGGCGTAAAGTTGCAAAGTGCCGGCCGGGCATCTTCCAGCGGCCTCGATGTTTCCGCGGTCCAGCGGACTCAGCGTGTAAGTTCCTGACGGCGCGAACGGCATGGGGCCCGTGAATTCATTTTGGCCAGCTGGATCGTAGGCTTTGCGCGCCGCGCACATCGCCGGATAGCCCTTCGATCCATCCACGGGAATGATCGAATCAGTGCGTGTAAGTTGTTCCCATCGGATCGAGTCACCACTGCGGATGTAAGTCACTTGTGGGGTGAACGACCCGTCCGCATTCACTCTCACCACACTGGTTTGCGGCTGAGCAAAGGCGAAAACGCTGGCCAAGCAGCAGACGGCGACGTGCTTCCCCGGCGCGCGGAAGCCGCCGGTCCGATACTGAGGTCTCTCAGAGTGCATAAAGTCTTAGGATCTTATCAGCTTCGGCGCGGAATTATCATGAGTTGCTTTGCATCACCCTACCAGTTCATCCGGGCACGGAGGCGACCGAACCGGCAAGGGAGATGATAGCCATCGACCAGCACTATGGGCGGCCGTTGGCCATGCGCCAAGCCGGAAGCCACCACGATCAGGAAGATCGCGCGCTGGGCTTGGGTGAGCACTGCCTCCCATCGGGCCCCAGCGCTCGAGGACCGCCGCCAAATGGGTATCGCAGCGGCCGTCAGCGATCACTCTTGTAATCATAGACTTAGGCTGAAGCGAACGGCGAGTTTTGTAGATAAGTCTTTTATTATCAATATCTTGCCGAGACGTCTGCCCCTCAATCAAAGCTTACTCTCCTGTAAGCGATTGATTATAATGGTTTTATGATTGAGTCGAGCTAAGTCCCTTCAAGTCCCTTCGAGCTAAGTCCCTTCAAGACATTGCTCACTTGCGGAGCCTACCGGCCCGCTCGATTCAATGT
>JBBQQS010000322.1:0-6210 GCA_038215525.1 Bryobacterales bacterium | reverse complement strand
ATGATCTCGGCCGCCTTCCGGTAATCGATATAGGCACCGTTGGGATCATCCAGCAACTCGCGCACCACGGCGGACATGTAAAACGTGTAGGCGTTCTGGAAGGAGTTTTTGACGCGGCCCGCCGCCGCCTCGAGCCGGGCGCTAACGGCGGCCAGGTCGCCCTGGCGCGAGCCCGCCGCCCCGTTGGAGCGTTGCTGCTCGCGCGCCTTATCCAGTTCACGAGCCCGTCGCTTCAGCGCTTCCGCCTGTTCCGCGGCGGCTACGCGAACTTCCACGCCGGCCCCTTCAAGATCACCGCTGAACAGGTAGTTGAGCGCCTGCTCGTGGTGCAGCATGACCCGTTCGTAACCATCGGCTTCATAAGGAATAGCGTTGTCGTTGACGATCAGTGCCGCCCCCTTCCCCGCCGTCCGGGTGGCGCTGATCACGGCCCGATCGTCCACTTCACGGGTAGCCTGGATGGCATCGGCATAGGCGGCCTGGCTGGTGGGGATATTATGCTGGATCTGCGCCAGCCGCCCCTGTTCCATGCGGTAAAGGACGCGGTCGCGCCCCAGCACACGGCGGCCGAAAACCTTGTCGGCATCCACCGCCCCGCCCCGCTCAAGCTGGCGGACTAGCGGCCCCGTCTGCGCGGGATAAGGGGTCCACACGCTGCTGGTGGCGCAGCCGCAAAGCAGGAGGGCGACCGGAACGAGCAGCCGCAGGGCCGCCGAAGGGACTGATGGGCGGAATCGGATCATGTTTAGTTTAGACGAGGGCGGCTGTAAACCTATTCATCCCTTTCGCGTATCAGCCTATCCCAGATCCGGTCCGGACGCACGCCAAAAGGACGCACGCCGAGGCGATTTCGAATTCCCCCGCTCGCGTCGGGCGTGTGAAGCGCGCGGGGCGTTGTCGGCGCAGGTCACGGTGGGCACACCGCCAAAGCGCGGATCGGCAGCCTTCTGGCCGCACCGTTCGCCCGGGTTGGCGGGTGCTGTACCAGCCGTCGTAGCGGACCAGTTGGAAGCTCTTGTTCGGTTCAGGGCGCTACTTGATTAGCAGTAGCGAGCCCTGCATGTGCAACACCTGCTCAACAGAATCATACTGAACAAAGGTTGAAGACGGAACCTGACTGGCCCAGGAGGCCCAGATCCAGTTGGTGGAGCGGGCCTGGCCCGAAACCCTGACTTCATCGATCCAGCCTTCAAGAAATCGGCTAGGCTCACTAGCGTCGTAATCACGCCCAATGCGGAGCACGCCGGTGTCGGGATTGATGGCCCTATGCTCAGTCTGCAAAGTCGTCGTTTCAACCGGAACTCCGTCGAAGAACAGCCGAATGGTTGTTCCCTCGTAGGTTCCGGCATAGTGATGCCAACCCGTGATATCGGCGGGAGTATAGGTGGGACCTGTTGCGGTAGGCAACCAAGTCTGAAACATAAGGGAACGCAACGCTTTGTTGGGATGAAGCATGTAGGAATTCCGTTTATTGAGCAGGCACCCGTTCCCGCTCCAGAGAGTCGGGATGCTCTTAGACCAAAGCTCGCAGGACACGGCATGAAGCGGCTGAAGGCTGGCCGCATGGGGGACTAGAACATAACCATTGCTTGCTGTTAAAAAGTCAGCTCCGCCGATAACGCCATTGGGGTCACCGGGAATGCCGTTACCCTCCGAATTGTAATAGGTTCCATGATTGGTGAACGCGGTTGAATCGACCTGGAGCCCGAGATGGGCCGCCTGCTCGCTCAGATGCCAGACGCCGCCGAAGCCTTCCGACCAGGTGGCCCCGTTTGTGGTGAAAGCCGGGAGGGTGCAATTTCTGCGTCCCCAGTAAGCCCAGATGAAGTCGCCGGCTTCCGCCAAACGCGGGACTTGCACCCAGACCGATGAGAGGCCTTCCGCATTCCACTTATCCATTTCGTAGTTGAGCGAGATGGAGTGGGTGTCGATAAATCGCAGATCATTGTAAGGCTGACTGAGGAAGCCCGTTGAATCGAACGCATAGCGAATCAACACGGGGAAATTGGTCAACGCTTCACCCCGATTATAGCCGGCAAAACGAACCTTCATGCGATGAGCCCAGTGCGAGACGTCCAGCGCGGTGCGGAAATAACGGGGCTGACTGTACACCACGGCTTCGGTGTTGGAAGCCGTAAAGGTGTAATAACACAAAGTGTCCTCGGCAAGGCCTGTGAGCGAACTCGAAAAAGCGCCTTCATCACGCACACCCAGTGAAACCGAATGCGCCCAACTGGACAGATTGGTTCCCTTGTCCGTTTCGCCCCAATACAGCGTCACCGTGGTCGAAGACTTGCCGGTTGAAATAAGACCGCCGTGGACCGTGGCCGCTTCACGGCTGATCGCGCTGGCGGCTCCGGTGATCAATTCAGCCGTCACAACCGTACCGTCACTGTAAGAGGACGCAATGTCATATTTGGCCGACAAATAACAGCCGACGGTATTCATTTCCTCGGCCGTCAGAGCGCGATTAAATATCAGAACTTCGGCGAACGTGCCATCCCATGTTCTGTCATTCATGTTTCGATCCTGGCCCAATCGACTCGCAGTGGCATTGCCTGCCGTTTTTTCCACAATAATGGCGGGAACATTCGGAACCACGGTACCCGTACCATTCCCAACAGCGACTCCATTCACATAGGCCGACCCATTTTTAATAGGAGCCGCCGCGTAGGTGGAGTCAAATATGGCCTTCCCTGCCCCACGGTGAAAATCAGCGGCGTCACTGTCGCTCAGAAGGTGTCGCCAATTTTCTGTTGTGCTCGACTTTTCATGCAACACCCAGAAGACCGTTCGAACATCCGTTATTTGGGTGAAGGCCAGCGCATCCCCGTTGCCGTCAAAGGCCACGCCCGGCTTCCCATTCTGATAACCAGCCTGAAACTTGGGGTTCCCCAAGAGTAATGTGGCATTGTTACCGGAAGCGGATTGATCCACCCAATTTATCACCACGCCAGAAACATTTGTTTCGATGCCCTGATCGGCGGCAAGCCAGAGCACCAGATTGGGAACGGTGTCCTTGTCGAATGCCAGCACAGGCGACGCCGCTATGCAACCGAGTGCAATCAGCCCCTCAACGATCACTATCTTTGCAACTTTTGACATAATGCCTCCAAAAACTGATAATATTTCATCTGGTCAGAGGGCCGATCACTGATAAGAAATCGCTTTTCTGGGGGCGTGGGCACTTGCCTGTTGGGACCGGCCCGAAGAAGCGCTTTCATGGGGGGAAATTTAGCAGAAGCGGGGTGGATGCGTCAAGATGAGCACAAGCACGCCAAGGCTAAGCGAGGCTAGTGCGATACCTCCGCCAAATAATCCACAAACCGCAGGGAACCGCGCTTTTCGGTCGGCAGGTCGTGCGACGACATAAACACGATCAACCAGGCTCCAAACAGCGCGGCATGTTCGAGACTAATCCCTTCATCTGGTCGCGGTACGTGTCCGAGGTCGGCTGCGTCTCCGCCACCTCGCGAAAGTCGGCCCACACAAGAGTGGGGACCCTCTCTCCGGCACGCGTGTGCGGTTGACTGAAAGGCCCTGGATATGGTCTACTGCACCCAACATCGAACGGGGCGAAACCATGCATGTCAGGGTTGTGGAGGACGACGCGAGGCTGGCGGCCACGCTGGCCAAGGGGCTGGGCGAGGCCGGCTACCGCGTTTCCACCTGCGGAACGGCCGCCGACGCCATCCGCGCGCAGGAGGCCGATCCGGCCGACCTGTTCGTGCTCGACATCGGCCTGCCCGACCGGAGCGGCCTGACCGTGCTGTCCCACTTGCGCGCCCGCGGGCTGTCCACCGCCGTGATCGTGCTCACGGCGCGCGATTCGGTGAAGGACCGCGTCCTGGGACTAGACCTGGGGGCCGATGACTACCTCGTCAAGCCGTTCGCCTTCGACGAATTGCTCGCGCGCATCCGCGCGCGCCTGAGGCGGCCGGAAACACCCGATTCCCGCGTGCTCCAGGCGGACACCCTCACGCTGGACCTGATGACCCACCGCGTGATGCGCGGGGCGCGCGAAGTCGTCCTGACCGGCCAGGAGGTGGCCCTGCTCCGCTATCTGCTGGTGCACGCCGGCTCCCCGGTGTCGCGCGACATGCTGGCGCGGGACGTCTGGAACATCCAGTCCCAGGCGACGCCGCTGGACAACGTGATCGACGTGCATATCTCACATCTGCGGACAAAGGTGGATACGGAGGCCGACAGGAAACTCATCCATACCGTCCGGGGGGTCGGCTTTATCCTGAAGGCGGAACCATGAAAAAAACGGTGCGCTGGCGGCTTTTCCTCTGGCTGGTGGCCCTGCTGATGCTCTTCGTGGGGATCCAGGCTTTGATCTATGGCTTCATCGAATTCCAGGTCTGGCGAAAGAATCGCGGGGAAAACCTCCACGAGCAGTTCATGGAGGTGGTCCAGGGCGTGGGCTGGAACCTGGCCACGCTTCCGATCCTCATCGTGATGGCCTGGTGGATCTCCCGCCAGATGGCGGCCCCCATCCGGGCGGTCTCGCAGGCCGCCGACACCATCAGCGCCGGCCATTTCACCGACCGGATCAAGACCGATGGCATGCCGGACGACGAGATGCGCCACATGGCCCTGGCGGTCAACTCCGCGTTCGATCATTACAGCGACGCGGTGAACCGGCTGCGTCGCTTCACGGGCGACGCCTCCCACCAACTGCGCACCCCGCTGGCGGTGATCCGGAGCATCGGCGAGGTGACCCTGTCGCGCGAGCGCGCGCCCGAGGAATACCGGCAAGCGCTGGGCAACATCCTGGACGAGGTGCACCGGCTCACCAAGGTAACCGACCAGCTGCTGCAGCTGGCGAGGCTGGAGCGGACCGAGGTGAGCGGCTCCTTTGTCCGAACCGATCTGGCCGGGGTGATCCGCCGGACGGCGGCCATCTTCCAGTCGTTATGCGACGAAAAAGGCGTGGCCCTGCGGGTGGAGGTACAGGCCGACCTGCCTGTGCTGGGAAACGAAACGCTACTGGTCGAGATGGCGGCCAATTTGCTGGACAACGCGCTGCGGGCGACGCCGACGGGAGGGGAAATATTGATGAAAGTCGAGCGGGAGCCCGACGGGGAGCGACTTGTGACGGTGGCGGACACGGGGCCTGGCATTCCGGCCGAGTATGCGAAAAAGCTCTTTGATCTGTTCTCTCGAATTCCCGGAAGCCAACCAAGCGGGGCGGGGCTCGGCCTGGCCATTGTTTCCGCCATCGCCAGGGCCCACGGCGGCAAGGCCGAGTTGAATTGTCGCAGCGCCCAGGGGGCCGCATTCCATGTGCGACTGCCGCAGCCATAAGGGCTGGGGCTCCGTTCCAGCCGGGGGCATGCGCTATCTCCCTTTGCACTTCTTCTGCGATGGCGCCCGTCTGAAACGAAAGTGCTGTCGACGCGGCGCTGCTCTCGCCGACAAGGCAAGCTACCCGATGGTCTCGACCTTGCAGCCTGCCAGACTCCTGTAGTATCCTGCCCCGAGATCGCTCATGACAACATCCACTCCCCAATTTTCATTTGCCGCCGGCATGCTGGCCATCGAGGGGCCCCTATCCCGAATGCGCCTCCAGTGGAAACCCACCCCCGTTGCCGAGGAGATGCTCCCTAACGAACGGACGTGGCTGCCGTTCCTTCCCGAATTCCGGCTTCTGCGGCCTGTCGAAACCGCCCTTTCCGAACAGGATCCCCGTTTGACCCTGACCGCCTCCCCGGCCCCCATGCTCCAGGACTCAGCCGAAAAGAAAGGCCTGGCCTTCGCCGCCTTCCGCGCCGAACTGCCGCCGGCCCTCATCTCCCACGTGGAGCGATTCTCCAATCACCAGTGGCCGCTCCTCGTCCTGCTTCACGAAAGCCCGAAGACCCTGGATCTGGTCACCGCCACACCCGTGCTGGCCTGGTGCCTGGCCAATAATCACTACTTCCGTGAACGCCCTTCCAAAACGTCCGGCCTGCTGGCAATCATGCACAGCCACCAGAAACAGCGCAACATCCTCGAGTGGCTGGGCTTCCCTGGAACAGAAGCCCTTGTCCGTCTGATGCGCAAGATCCCCCCGGAAGCGGCCTCGCCCACCCTCCTGAACGGCTTGCGACTGGCCTTGCGGCCTCCCGACACTCTTCCCGTCGGATTTCTCCACCTTAAGACAATCAATGCCGGCGTCCTGGCCCTCATCGGCTCCCGGGCGCTGTGTCCATTTCTCTCCCCCAC
>JBBQQS010000321.1:0-6281 GCA_038215525.1 Bryobacterales bacterium | reverse complement strand
ATTGATCCGGACGGCACGCCGCTGCGGGTCTTTTCGAACGGCACCGATGTCATCTATTCGGTGGCGGTGGACGCGAAGGGTATTCCATGGATCGGCACCGGCAACAAGGGCGGCGTCTATCGCCTGGATACTCCGTATCTGTTTACGACGCTGCCGGCGTTGTCGCCGACGCAGGCGACGGCCCTGGTGGCGCGCCGCAACGGCAGCCTCGCCATCGCTACGGGCAATGTCGGCAAGATCGTAGTGCTAGGGCCGGGCCTGGAACGCACGGGCACCATCGAGAGCGAAGTGCTCGACGTGGCGGCGTTCTCCAATTGGGGTCGCTTGGCGCACGAAGCTAAGCTGAATGGCGGGGGCCTCACGTTTGAGACGCGGTCCGGCAATCTGGAACGGCCGCAGAAGAATTGGAGCGCGTGGGCCGCGCTAAAAGATGGGCGCGTGGCATCGCCGCAGGCGCGCTTCCTGCAATGGCGTGCGACAATGACCGGCCCGAGCCAACAGTCGCCCGAATTGCGGCAAGTGGATGTCGCCTACATGGCGAAGAACCTGCCGCCGCGGATTGAAGAAGTGGAAGGGACGCCGATGAACTACAAATCGTCGGCCAGTTCGGTGTCGATGCAGCCGGTGCTGGCGCCGCTGAGTCCGCAGACGATCAACATGCCGGCGCTCGGCCGGTCCCGCCCGCGGACGCCGAATGCGCCGATGATGCCGTCCAGCTTTCCGAGCTCGCCCTTGATGCTCAGCTATCAGAAAGGCAGCGTGGGGGCGCGGTGGCTGGCGATTGACGACAACGGCGATAAGTTGATTTACAAGGTGGAATTTAAGGGCGCGAGCGAAACGTCCTGGAAGTTACTCCGCGATAAATTGACTGAGCAATCTATCTCCTGGGATAGCACTGCTTTCCCCGACGGCCAATATCAGGTCCGCGTGACGGTATCGGACGCGCCGGACAATCCGCCTGGCCAAGGCTTAACGGCGATGATGGAGAGCGAGCCGTTCACCATCGACAACACGCCGCCGGTGATCACGGGGCTTACTTCGGAGCTGGCGGGCGCGAACCTCAACCTGCGCTTCCGGGTGAAAGATGAGTCGACGGTGCTGGCCCAGGTGGAATACTCGGTGGACGGTGGCGATTGGCTGATCGCCGAGCCCACTACTAAGCTCACCGATTCGAAGGAGCATGACTATCAGTTATTGGTGCCCCGAGCGGGATCTGGCGAAACGGTGGTCGCGGTAAGGGCGACAGATTCGAACGACAACGTGTCGGTGGCGAAGACCGTCGCGAAGGCCGTGGTGAAGGCGGCGGCGCAGTAAGGCTTGGCGAATAGTCGGCGAGCTTTCGGCTTTTTTGGGATCGGGAAGCCGGGTTGTCAAGCGCAGGTTGTTGGGACAGCTTGCAGTTTAGCTCCTGAAGCGGTGGGCTAGGCGGAATCGGATCGCGGATTGACCGACACGCCTGCTAATACAGGCGCTTGAGCTTGATTAACTGCTTGGCCGAGGACTTCTGGAAGACGCCGCCGCTGTTGCCGGCGATCGTGGAGCTTTCGCGATCTCGCGCTAGCTCGAGTGTGCCGTCGCGGAGGGTGCCGGTGTAGCGGAGGCGGGTGTCGTTAATTTGGTTGCCGCTTTGTTCCTGCACGGCGACGACGAAGATCACCACGTCGCCGACAGCTTTGCCTTCGCTGATGGGGGAACTGCCGCGGTCGTCGTAGAGCTTGCCGGTGAGCTTGGTGCCTTGTTGCTCGAGCTTGATTGTCACGTCCTGGGTGCCGAGGCGGGTGGCGATTTGGCCGGTCCAGATGCCGCTCACGTCGGCGGCCATTGCGAGTAGCAGGGGGATCACGTCTTTACTAGTCCTGTGACGGGGCCGGTGCTGTCGGCGAAGCGGTCGACGGGGGCTCCGAAGGCGTCCAGCATGGAGACGTAGAGGTTGGCGAGGGGCGCGTCTTCGCCCATTACAAAGTGATTGCCAGTATTGAGACGGCCACCGGCACCGCCGGCCACCAGGATGGGCAGCTTGTGCGGATCGTGCTTGTTGCCGTCGCTTAAGGCGGAGGCGAAGAGGATCATCGAATGGTCGAGCACGGAGCCTTCGCCCTCTTTCATCTCGCTGAGGCGCTTCAGCAGGTAGGCGTATTGTTCGATATGCCAGCGGTTGATGAGCTGATATTGGCGGAGCTTGTCGGCATCCTTCTGGTGGTGCGAGACGTCGTGGTGGCCGGCGCTGACGCCGTCGAGCCAACGGAAGCTGACGTTGCTGACGGCGTTGCCGAACATGAAGGTGCTGACCCGGGTGGTATCGCTTTGGAAGGCGACGGCCATCATGTCCAGCATCAGCCGGACATGCTCGGGATGATCCTTCGGATGCTCAGTGGGCGCACCCTTGGGGTCAATCGGCACGCGGGCTTTCCAGGCTTTCGCACCACCGGCGCTGGAGCGTTGGACGCGCTCTTCGAGGGAGCGCATGACGGAAAGGTATTCGTCGAGCCGCAGACGATCGGCTTGGCCGACTTCGTTGCGCAGACGCTTGGCGTCGCCGAGGACACGGTCGAGGAGTAAGGAGTCCAGCTTGGCCGTATTGGCTTGCAGGCCATTGGCGGCGCCGAAGAGGCGCTCGTAGACGGAGCGCGGGTTGATCTCTCGCGCGAGGGGTGTGGTGGCGTCGCTCCAGGCGATGTGCGAGCCGTAGACGCGGGTGTAGCCGACGACGGCGTCGACGCCGATGGCGACGGGCGTCACGCCCAGTTCGAGCGACGGCAGCGGCGTTTCGAGCTTCACCTTCTGGGCGGCCAACTGGTCGAGCGAGATGCCATTGGCGATGTCGGCGCCGGGCGTCTTCTTGATGGTGGCGCAGGTGAGGATGGCGGCCTCTTTGACGTAGTGACCATCGCCGCCTTTGGAATTGGCATTCCAGAAATTGCTGAAGACGTTGAGGTGACTTTTAAAGGGGGCGAGCGGCTGGAGGGTAGGCGTGAGCTCAAAGTTGCGGCCGGCTTCTTTGGGCGTCCAGGCGTCGACATTGACGCCGTTGGGCATGTAGAGGGCGGCTAGCCGAATGGGCGGCGCCGGGGTGGCCTTGGCGGCCATGGCTTCCATCCAGGGTAATCCGAGCGTGGCTCCGACGCCGCGCAATAGTGTCCGACGCTTCATGGCTGCTGGCCTCCTTAGTCGATACTCCCGTAATTATCTCGCAGCTGGGGTGGCGTGGGAACCCCACAGCTGACGCTGCGGCTAGAAGGTCGATTCGGGCACTAGGAAAGCCTGTGTCCGGTGCTGGCGCCTGAACGCATTTAGGGGATGGCGCGGTAGAGAATGGCTATCTTATTGTGCCAGCGCTCACGTTGCTCTCCGGGGGCTTGTGGTTGCTCCGCAGCCGTCGTGCGAAGAAGTAGCAAAACGGAACCCCACAGCTGACGCTGCGGGCTAGTACGTGGCCCGCATTTTGGGTATAGGCATTAGAGAGTATCGATGTTATCGATCAAGGATGATGAAATTTACCGGTTGCCTAATCACGTTTCTGAGTGTTAGCGGCATCGCATTCGCAGGAGGAGTGCAGGTGCCTGAGATCGATGCCTCCACGGGCGCTGCGGCGCTGACGTTGCTCTCCGGGGGCTTGTTGTTGCTCCGCAGTCGTCGCGCGAAGAAGTAGCAAAACGGAACCCCACAGCTGACGCTGCGGGCTAGTACGTGGCCCGCATTTAGGGGTATAGCCTATCGAGAATAGTCATGCTACTGTCCAAGGATGATGAAATTCACCGGTTGCCTAATCACGTTTCTGAGCGCTAGCAGCATCGTTTTCGCAGGGACCAATTCTGTGCCTGAGATCGATGCCTCCACCGGCGCTGCGGCGCTGACGTTGCTCTCCGGGGGCCTGTTGTTGCTCCGGAGCCGTCGCGCGAAGAAGTAATCGCCGGGGCCTTTGCGCCACCTAAAGAAAAATGAGACCGCTGGCCAATGGGCAGCGGTCTTTTTCATTTGCGAAGGCGAAAAGGCTGGACGAGTAAAGCGGGTAGGCTATCCCGCATGGTGGTGCCAGTGCCAGTAGCGGGGGCCATTTCTCCCGATGCGGAGCGCGGAAGGTAGGTGCCGAAGAGCCGATCCCACCAGAGAAAGGTTTGGCCGAAGTTTCGATTCTGATCCTCGAGGACGATGGAGTGGTGGATGCGGTGGAGGTCAGGGGTGATGAAGGCGTAGCGCAGCAGGCGTTCTACCGGGGCGGGCACGACGACATTGGCGTGGACAAAGACATTCAGCAGTTGGGTGAGCAGTTCCGCGAAGAAGACGGCGCTGACGGGCGGGCCGAGGAGGGCGACGGCCCCCAGATAGAGCGCCGTGCCGAGGCCCACTTCGAAAGGATGGAAGCGGGCGGCGGTGGAGACGTCGTAATCGGGGTCGGAGTGGTGGACTTCGTGGATGCGCCAGAGCGGGCCAATCCAGTGGAAGAGGCGGTGCGAGAGGTAGTGCACCAGGTCAAGCAGCAGGATGGCGATGGCAAATTGCAGCAGCCATGGCAGCGGGCGTAGCAGGCCGTGGGAATCGGAGGCGGCGGCGACGAGCAGGGGCGAGGTGCGCATCAGCAAGGTGTTCAGCAAGCTGGCGCTGACCAGTAGTAAGCCATGGATGCCCCATCGTCGGCCCGTGGCTTGCGTGAGGGCGCGGCGCGGTTGGGTGCCCTCCCACGCGCCTAGCAGCAGGAAGGAGCCAATCATGACGGCCCACAGCGCGGGACCTTCCCATCTGAGTAAAAGTTCTGGATTCAAGGCTTTTTTGGCTGGATGGGCTGGCCGGGTTGATAGCGAAACGGGACGCTGAGCACGATGGCCTCGATGAGCGCCTGCGCGCGGTAGTTGTTGTCGCGCACCTGGGCCACGATCTGGTCGACGGCGCAGGAGTCGTCGAGGGTGAGTCCCCGGCCCAGCGCATAGCCGAGCATGCGGTTGGCGAGGTTGCGGATGACGAGGTCCTTGCGGTCGAGCAGGACTTTGCGTAAGGCATCGGGCCCCTGGATCTTGGTGCCGTCGGCTAATTCGCCGGCATTGTCGACGGGCGCGCCGGCTTCTTCGTCGCGCCAGCGGCCGAGGACGTCGTAGTTTTCGAGGGCAAAGCCTAAGGGGTCGATGCGGCTGTGGCAACTGGCGCAGACCGCGTTGGCACGATGCTGGGTGAGGCGGGCGCGGACCGTCTTGGCCGGCTCGCCGGGCTTATCGGCTTCGAGCGAGGGGACATCGGGCGGGGGCGGGGGCGGCGGCGTTCCGAGAAGCGAATCGAGGATCCAGGCACCGCGGAGGACGGGGCTGGTGCGGTAAGGGTAAGACGACACGGTGAGCACAGCGCCCATGCCGAGCAGGCCGCCGCGGCGGCTGCCTTCGGGCACTGCGACCCACTGGGGCTGCGTGTTGGCGTTCTGGTTGAGCGGCATTTGCACGTTGTAAAGCTTGTTCAGGTGGCGCGTGCTGATGGTGTGGTCAGAGTCGATCAGGTTCAGCAACGAGAGGTCCCGCACGAGCAGTTCGCGGAGGAAGAGCACGGGCTGCAGGCGGACGTCGCTGCGGAGGTCTTCGTCTTTGGCGTAAGCGGCGAAGAGCTTGGCGTCGGGGGCCTTGTCGCCCATGAGTTCGCGGGTGTGGAGCCATTGTTCGGTGAAGCGGCGGGCGAATTCGAGCGAACGGTCGTTGCGGAGCATCAGGCCGATGAGCTTCTTGAGCACGGCGGGGTCCTGCAGTTTGTTGGCGGCGGCGAGGTCAGTGAGGAGTTCGTCGGGGCCGGTGCCCCAGAGGAAGTACGAGAGGCGGGAGGCCAGGGCGTACTGGTCGATTGGGCGGGGCACGGGGCTGGTGTTCTGCGGTTCGGTGCGGAAAAGGAAGAGGGGCGAAACCAGCGCGCCGCGCAGTGAGAAGAAGATGGCGGGTTCAAAGGGTTGGCCTTGGCGGGTGGCCGCTTCGAACAAGGCCAGATACGGCAGCACGTCGGCTTCGGTGACCGGGCGGCGGAAGGCGCGGGGCAGGAAGTTGGCAAAGATCTTACGCGCCGCTTGCTGGGGCGTGACGCCGGGGCCGGGCTTGGCGACGAGGATCTTGTAGCGGGACTTGAATTCGCGCCCCGCGAAGTCCATGGCGAACTGGGCGGCGGCCATGTACTTTTCGGCGTGCAGGGGCGAGAGGAAGAGAGTTTCGGCGGCATTGTCGAAGCCTTCGCCGCCGGCGCCATCGACGGGCAGGGAGGCGCCGATGTCCATGTGCATGTCGAGCAGGTCGCGCAGGGTGGCGGTGTATTCGTCGCGG
>JBBQQS010000320.1:0-6298 GCA_038215525.1 Bryobacterales bacterium | reverse complement strand
TGCTGGACATCATGCTGCCGGATTCCGACGGCCTCGACATCTGCAAGGGCATCCGCAGCCACGCCGAACTGGCGCACATCCCGGTGATTTTCCTCACCGCGCGCGCCACGGAGACCGACCGGATCGTGGGCCTCGAACTGGGCGCCAACGACTACATCGTGAAGCCGTTCTTTGTACGCGAACTGATCGCGCGCATTAAGATCCAGTTCCGCAGCCAGGGCGCGCCCCAGCGCACGCTAAAGGCCGGCGGACTCGAAGTGGACCGCGAAAGCCTGCGCGTGAAGTTGAACGACACGGCGCTGCAATTGACGGCCACCGAGTTCAAGCTGCTCGAATTTTTGATGACCCGCCCGGGAATCGTCTTCAGCCGTGAGCAACTGCTCGACTCCGTTTGGGGGCATGACCGCGCGGTGACGGACCGTACCGTGGACGTCTACATTCTGCGCCTGCGCCAGAAGATTGAGGACGACCCCGCCGCGCCCGTGTTCATTCGCTCGGTGCGTGGTTTTGGGTATAGCTTCAACGAGAGCGTGCCGGTGCCGGTGGCCATGCCCGTGAGTGCTTAGCACGGCATTTGGTGAGCCCGTCCGCCTCCGCGAAATGTACAAATTGGGCGGTCATCGCACTTAGCGCACGGGCGCGGGCTCAGGCTCTGCCGAGCCGTCGGCGCGAGAGTCGGCGGCGCCGTAATTTACCTTGGTTTTGGAGTTATGCAGCACCACGGCGCCGCGGCCCATCACCGAAGTATGTTGGGGCTGAATCGCAATCACGTGGCCCATGGCGGATAACTTCTGTAAGTCGTCGATCTTAACCCGGGACTCAATGGACACATCGCAACCGGTGGAATTGCGCTTCGTAAACCGAGCCGACTCGAGGGCTTGCTGGATGTTCATGCCATAGTCGGCGAGATTCGAAACGAATTGGGCGTGGGCCAGCGGCTGGTTGGGTCCGCCCATGATGCCGAAGCCGATGTGCTCGTCGCCTTTTTCGAGGTAAGCGGGGATGATGGTGTGGAAAGGCCGTTTGCGGGGCGCGACGGCACTGGGTAGCTTAGGGTCCAGGTCAAAACCCGTGCCGCCGCGGTTGTGGAGCATGAAGCCGAGCCCTTCGACGGTGACGGCGGAGCCGAAACCGCTGGCGAGCGACTGAATCCAGGAAGCGATATTGCCATCCTTGTCGACCACGGTTAAGTAAGTGGTATCGGTGCCCAGGGGACGGCCGGAAGTTACTTGGCAATTGGCTTTCTTGGGATCAATTAACTTGGCGCGATCGGCGGCGTATTTTTTGTCGAGTAAAGCAGTTACCGGGGACTTAAAGAAACTCGGGTCGGCGACATAGGGCTGTAAGTCAGCGTAGGCGAGTTTCATGGCTTCGATTTTCTTGTGTAACTCCGCCGCGCTGTGCGGACCGAGCGGCGAGGGCGTCGCGGTTTCGAGAATATTCAGCATTTGCAAAGCGGCGATGCCTTGGCCGTTGGGCGGTAACTCATACACACGCCAGCCACGGTATTCCGAGGAGATCGGCTCCACCCACTGGGAAGAGAATTCCTTCAAGTCCGCGGCTTGCAGGGTGCCGCCGAGTTTCTCGCTGGTGGTAAGAATCGCGCGCGCGATTTCGCCTTCGTAAAAATCACGCGGACCCTTCGTGGCCAACAACCGCAGCGCCTGGCCATAGCCCCGATTGCGAAAAACCTCGCCCACGGCGGGCACCGGCAGATAGACGCGCTTGCTTTCGGGCGTCGCGGCGGTGTTAGTCGCCAAGCCGCGCCAGGAAGACTGGATCACTTCGGCGACGGGGAAGCCTTGCTCGGCGTAATAGATGGCGGCGGAGAACAAATCCTTCCACGGCAGCCGGCCAAAACGGGCGTGGGCCTTGGCCCAGCCGTCGACGCAGCCGGGCACCGTTACCGTGTGGATGCCTTTGTCGGGAAACTTGCCTTTCACCCCCTTGGCGGCGAGCGACTGGATCGACATCGCCTGCGGGGCCCAGCCGCTGGCATTCAAGCCGTGGATCTTGCCGCTGGCTTCGCGGTAGATGACGAAGAGGTCGCCGCCGATGCCGTTCATCATGGGTTCCGTGATGCCGAGTACGGCGTTGGCGGCAATGGCGGCGTCGACGGCGGAGCCGCCCTTGGCGAGAATCTGCGCCCCGGCTTGGGAGGCGAGGGTCTGGCTGGTGGAGACGATTCCCTGCTGGGTGATCACCATGGAGCGGCCAAAATTGCCGCGTTCTTCCGCGAAGGCAGCACAAACGAGACCCATGAGGGCAAAACAGAGCAAGGCGAGCTTCATGGACGGGATTGTACTGCATACGCACGGCGAGGCGCTAGCGAAACTAGGAATGGCCCTCGTCGTGCTGAATGATGGGAGAAGTTTAGAACCAAATGACCCCCACTATCGCCCCTTCCCCCCTTCCCCCTATCATGGATCCCGCAATCCTAAGCCAGTTGGCGAGCCATCGTGGCTCCGCCGTCACCGTCTTGTTGCCGGGGAGCCACCCGGGCGCCACTGACGGCAGTCGGCATACGTTACTGGAGAGCCTCTTTCACGGGCTGACGTCGCCCGATGCCAAAAAACTACGCAGCCGGATCGAAGAGGTGCTTACGGCGCATCAGATGCAGGGCGGGGGCATGGGGTTGGCCGCGGTGGCGGGGTCCGGCTATCTGGAGGTCTACCGGGTACCGGTGGAGACAGCGCAATTCATGCAGGCGGATCAGCCGTTTCTGCTGCCATTGCTGCCGGAAGTGTTGGCGCCGCGGGAGTTTTTCATTCTGAGTCTGGGGGAAAAGCAACTGCGGTTGATGCACTATGCCCATGGCGAAGCAACGCGGGTGGAACTGCCGGACGGCATGATCGAGAGTCTGGACGAGTTCCGCCACCCGCAGGATCACGGCGACCAGAATCGCGAAAACCGGTCCTCGGCCGGCAGCGCTCCTGGGGCGATGGGCGCGCTGCGCTTCGGCACCCTGTCCGAGCGTGAGGACGCTCATATGCACCGGGAGCATTTCTTTGCCCGCGCCGATGAGAGCCTGGCGCCTTTGGTAGGCCAAGGGCGGCTGCTCTTGATGGGGGTGGACGAACAGGTGGCCGACTTCCGCCGTGTCGGCAAGCATTGCGCATTGTTTGCCGATCATCTGCCACATCCGGCCGGTCGGGACCTGCCGGTGCGCGAAATTGCGCAGAAAGCGCGTGCCTGTGCGCAACACGACTACCGCGCGCGGGGGGTCGAAGTGCTGGGCCAGATCCGGGAGATGGCTCGTCGTCAGTTGGCACTCGAAGGCAACGAAGAGGTGCTCGACGCGGCGCGGGCCGGGCGGGTGCATCGACTCTGCGTGCCGGAGCTAGCGAGCGCCTCTAGCGGAGAACAGAAGTTGTGGAATGCCGCCGCCGCTGAAACGCTCAAACATAAAGGCGAGGTCTTCATCGTGGACGCCATTCAGGAATTAGCCGCGCGGCTGCGCTACTAAAGTGCCCGGCCTCACCACGGCCCAAGCCGAGGACCTTCGCCGGCAATGGGGGCCGAACGAATTGGCGACGGAGCCGGAGACGCCTGCGTGGCGGCGGTTTCTGGCCCAGTTTCAAGATGCGCTGGTGCTGCTGCTTTTGGCGGCCGCCGTGGTGTCGACGGTGGCCTGGGCGGTGGAACGGGACACCGAATGGCCGTATGAGTCGCTGGTGATTGTGGCGATCGTGCTGTTGAACGCCGCTCTGGGCTACTTGCAGGAGGGCCGGGCCGAACAAGCCCTGGCCGCCTTGCGCGTGATGGCCGCGCCCGAGGCCAGCGTGGTGCGCGATGGCGTGGAGCAGCGGTTACCGACCCGCGACTTGGTGCCGGGGGACTTGGTGGTTCTAAACGAGGGCGACACGATCTCGGCGGACGCTGAACTAAAGGAAGTGGCGGAACTCCAGACGCTCGAGTCCTCGCTGACCGGCGAAAGCGTGCCGGTGTTGAAGAGCCTCGATCCGGTGCCGGACGGCGCCGGAGTAGCCGACCGGAGCAACATGGTCTTCGCCGGCACCACCGTCAGCCAAGGCCACGGCCGCGGCGTCGTCAAAGCGACGGGCATGCGGACCGAAGTGGGCAAGATCGCGGGTTTGTTGCGCCGCACGCCGCCCCAGAAGACACCCCTGCAGCGCGAACTCGACCGGATCGGCAAGCAATTAGGCGTGATGGTGCTGGTGATTGCGGGGGTGGTGGTGGCGACGCTTCTCCTGGTGACCGGTGCGCGGGACCTGCCCACGGTGGTGCACACCCTGATGTTTGGCGTGGCATTGGCGGTGGCGGCGGCGCCCGAAGGTCTGGCGACGGTGGTCACCGTGGTGTTGGCCCTCGGCGTCCAGCGCATGGCCAAGCGCGGCGCGATTGTGCGAAAGCTTCCGGCCGTGGAGACGCTGGGTTCGGCCACGGTGATTGCCTCCGACAAAACCGGTACGCTCACCCGCAATGAGATGACGGTGCGCGCGGTCGCGACGGCGAGCGGCCAGGCGGAACTCTCCGGCACCGGTTACTCGCCGGAAGGCACCGTGGAAGGTGGCAATCGCCAGGAGGTGGAAGCTGTGCTGCGCGCCGCGGCCTTGGCCAACAACGCGCACCATCGTCAGCAGGACGGCGCCTGGACCATTCAAGGCGACCCCACCGAAGCGGCCTTGCTGGTGGCGGCTCGCAAAGCGGGGCTGGACCCGGTGGACTTAGCCGCGCGCTATCCGCGCTTGAGCGAGATGACGTTTACTTCGGAACGCAAGCGCATGAGCACCGTCCACCAGGATGGGGCCGAGCGGGTGCTTTTTGCCAAGGGCTCGCCTGGCCGTTTGCTGGAGAGTTGCACGGCCGAGCAGTTCGAAGCCGCTGCGCGTCCACTAAATGCGGAGCGCCGCGCGGCTATTCTGCAATCGGCGGAAGCGCTCGCCGGGCAGGCCCTGCGGACTTTGGGGGTGGCCTACCGGAAATTAGGTCCGGAGGATGAGGGCGAAGAGGAGTTGACCTTCCTGGGCCTGATCGCCATGCAGGACCCGCCGCGGCCGGAAGCGCGCGCGGCGATTGCCCGGGCACGCGCGGCGGGCATCCGGCCGGTCATGATCACCGGCGACCATCCCGTTACCGCGCTGGCGATTGCCAAGGAGGTGGGCATCGGCGACGGGGAGGTGTTGACCGGCGCGCAGCTCAACGCCATGAGCGACGAGGCCCTGGCCGGCAAAACCCGCACGGTTTCCGTCTACGCGCGCGTCGATCCACCGCACAAATTGCGTATCGTCCACGCCTTGCAGAGCAACGGCGAGATCGTCGCCATGACTGGCGACGGCGTCAATGACGCTCCCGCCTTGCAGGCGGCCGATATTGGCATCGCGATGGGCATCACCGGCACCGACGTGGCCAAGGAAGCGGCTGACCTGGTGTTAACCGACGACAACTTCGCCACCATCGTCGCCGCGGTGGAAGAAGGGCGGGCGGTGTTCCAGAATATTCGCAAGTTCCTGGGCTTTCTGCTATCTTCGAACGCGGGTGAGGTGCTGATGGTGTTTCTGGCCGTGGCATTGGCGGGTCCGTTGGGGCTCGATCAGGGCGGCCGTCTGGTGTTGCCCTTGCTGGCAGCGCAGATTCTGTGGATCAATCTGTTGACCGATGGCGGCCCGGCGCTGGCCCTTGGCGTCGACCCCCCCGATCCCGACACGATGAGCCAGCCACCGCGCCCGCCCGGCGAAGGCGCCATCAGCCGCCATATGCTGGTGAGCATCGTGCTGATGGGTTGCACGATGGCCGTGGGTGGACTGTGGATTTGGAAAACGGCCTTGCCCGTGGGTGCGGATTATGCGCGTACGATGGTGTTTACTACGCTGATTCTGTTTCAAGCTTTCAACGCCTTTAACGCCCGCTCGCGCGTCCTCAGCGCTATCAACGGGCTCTGGCTCAATCGCTGGCTGTGGGGCGCGGTGCTGCTGGCGCTGGCCTTGCAGGGCCTGGTGATCTACGTGCCGTGGCTCCAGCAGGCCTTCGGCACCGTCCCGCTTACCGCTGCCGACTGGGGCCGATCGCTGCTGGTGGCCAGCAGCGCGCTGTGGGTGGCCGAGGCGGCGAAGTGGCTGGCCCGGCCCAAGGTGGCGTCGAGGTGATGCGCGAGCGGGGGTCGATTCTCTTTCTCGGAGCGCTGTTGGCGGTGCTGGCGCCGGTGCTGCTCTGGATGGCTTGGCCGTTTCTGACGTCGTTCATTCTCGCCGCCATGATCGCGGTGGTCCTGCATCCGGTGAACCAGCGCCTGGCGCGCCGTTTGGGATCGCTCACCAAGGCCACCTTGGTGACCACC
>JBBQQS010000319.1:0-6312 GCA_038215525.1 Bryobacterales bacterium | reverse complement strand
GATCGCCCCTAGCGCCACCAGCAGGATCACCGCATTCGCCAGCGCCGCCAGGATCGACGAGCGCCGCAAGCCGTAAGTCCGCTTCGCGGTGGGCGAGCGGCGCGACAGCAGCATCGCGCCCCAGGCCAGAAACAAGCCCAGCACGTCGCTCAGGTTATGCCCCGCGTCAGCCACTAGCGCCAGCGAATGCGCCACGCGGCCGTAGGAGAACTCGACAGCCACAAACGTCAGATTTAGCCCGATGCCGATGGCAAAGGCCCTACCGTAAGTGGCGGCATGGTGGTGATGATCGTGGCTGTGTCCCATCGACTTTCATTGTGGACCGGAAACTGTCGCCCCGAGCCGCCGCGTTAATTCGCAAACGCCCGCCGCGTACGGTAGTGAATCAGCGCGGCCAGCAGGTAGAACACTCCGCCCACCATCAGCGTGTTCCCCAGGCCAATGTAGATCGCGAGGAAGATCGCGCTGGCTGAGCCCAGCACGCTTGAGGCCGCATTGAGACTCCACGCCCAGCGCACCGCCGTTGGGAACCTTAGTTCGAGGGTGTTTAAGGCCGTCGGGAAGGGCAAGCCCATCACAAAGCCCACGGGCACAATCAGCGCGATCGTGATCAGCACCTTCAGTTCCCAAGGCCAGCCCACCAGCGCGGCGGTGAGCGGCGGCGCCACGAAGCGCAAGAGAGCGACCAACAGGAACACCAAACAGAGGGCCTGCCGCAAGCGGACCGGATTCGTAAAGGTGAGCTTCCGCGACACCGAACTACCCACTCCGCTCGAGACCAGCATCGAGAAGATGATCACCGTGAGCGCATAGGTGGGGTGGCCCAGGAATAGGACGAACTTCTGGATCAGTGCCACCTGGATTAGGATGTAGCCGGCGCCGATGCAGAGGAAGTAGAACAGGAACTGCCGCGCGGCCGGGTCGGCCGGCAGCTTGGTTCCCAGCACCAGCGGTGGGAGCGCCAATACGAGGATCGTCGCCAGCACGCTGATGATCATCAGGCCGAATAGCAGCGGCACGGCGCGGTTGATCTTATAGTCGGCGCTATCCTGCCCGCCTTGGGTAAGGAAGGCCCACAGGTCGCGCGGCTGGACGGTGTAGAAGAAGAACGGCCGGTCGTCGCCCACCGGCGAGAGGTCATAGCGGTAACTGGCCAGGAACGCGTTCTTGTCCGCGGCATTCAGATAACGGCCGAACTCATTGCGAACGCCGTCGCCGGGCAGATAGATGGCCTGCATGCTGGAGCGGCGCACGGCGTCCCGCGTGCGTTCGATATCGGCCGCCGAGAATGGCTTCCGCGAGATCATCACCGTGTCTTTGGAGCCCCAGCCTTGCGTGGAGCCCTCGCGCACGATGATGACGTGCTGCTCAAGCTTGGGCGCGCCGCCGAGCCGGGTGAGCGCTTCGTTGGCCAACGTCAACAACCGCAGGCTCTCACGCGGCGGATCGAAGCCCCAGCGGGTGAATGCCATGAAGCCGTCATCGGTCAGGTGGCTTAGATAGTCGTAGAAGGCGTCGGTGGTGTAGAGGTTGTTTTCGGAAAGCGCAAACGCGCCGGCGGCGGTGGAGGCCCAGGTATCGACGAGCGTCGCTTGCAGCACCTGATAACGGTCAGTACTGCGGCGCACAAAGCTGCGGCCGTCTTCCACATGGATGTGCACTTCAGGCCGCTGGTAAAGATTGCGGCTGAACTGGGGGAACTTATCCCGCATGATCGTATTGGCGATAATGGGGTTCACTTCGACGCCCGTGATGTCCTTGGCCCCGGAGGCGAGGGCGCGGGAGACGTCCCAGCCGCCGCCCGGCCCGATGATGAGGGTCTTGGCGCCGGGCCGCACGGCATAGGGCAGGCCAGGGCCTTGCAGTAGCAGGTCCTTCTGGTCGCGCTCGGAGAGATTCTGGAAGTCAAAGCGCGGCACGCCGGTGGAGGCGTCGGCGTCGATGATAATCAAGTGGCCGCCGGAGCCTTGGTCTTCAACCAGCCCGATGCGCGAGAGTCCGTTCCACCGAGTGAAGATCTCATTGCCGATCTTCTGGCCTTTGGCATAACGGACGTCGATCACATTCCAGCGCAAGTTGATGACGAAGAGGCCCACCAAAGCCAAGGCCAAAGCGACAGCCGTCGCCCGCCAACGGGTTTGTCCGGCGACGTTAAACCACATGGCGGACGAAGCGGCAAAGAGCACGCCTACCGTAATCACCGTATTGGGGCCGCCGAAGCCGCTCAAAAAGGGCAGCAGCAGCAAACAGCCGCCGGCGGCGCCTAAGAGGTCAAAGAAGTAGACCCGGTCGACCCTTTCGATGGTCTCGTTGATCACCAGCGAGATAATCGCCCCGGCTAGGAAGAACGGCAGCGCGCTGGCGAAATAAACGGCGGCCAGGGTCGCGTTCGAAAACTCGCCCCGCCGGGAGAGCAGAAAGACCAGCGATGCCACCACCACCACGCTATTAGCCGAGGCGAGCCATCCGAGCTTCAGAAACGTCCCACCGCGCCATCCAGTGACGACATAGGAGAATACGCCGCCCGCGCCCAAGCCGAAAAGGGCGATGGAGATGGCGAGAAAGGCGAAATGGTAATAGAAGACGACGGAAAAGACACGCGTGAGGGAGAGTTCCATCACCAGCGTTGCGAGCGTCGTGAGCGCCACACCAGTGTAGACCTGCCACCAACTCAAGGTGCCTTGTTCATGGGCCAAGGAAAGGGAGATGCGAGACAACTCCTTATGTTAGCCTGCGGAGCCCTTGGGCGTCGCGGTTTGTGTGCGTGGTCGCTAGTCCTTCGCGGTGGTCGACCCAGGGTTTGCGCCCCTCCTCAACCTCAGCAAGGGGGCTGGCAACAGTCAACTCACGAATGCGCCTTGCAAGCTGGAAGGCCAATGTGACCCCACTGCTCATGCGGCGGCAGGGGCTAGGTAGCACTAGAAGGCAAACTTCAAAGCCATCTGCCACTGACGCGGAACGTAGGCGGCAAAGGCGCCGAAGATGCGTCCGGCGGTGCCGGGGCAATCGACGCAGCTGTTTGGATTCGCCAAGTTCGTCCGATTCAGGAAATTAAAACTTTCCGCCCGGAACTGCAAGGTTTTTCCTTCCTGAATGCGAAAGGTCTTGAAGAACGACATATCCATCTGGGCAAACGAGGGTCCAAAGATTTCGTTACGTCCTACGGTGCCAAACCTGGCCCGTTGCGGCCGTTGCCAGGGTCCATCGATCTGGCCGTTAGCGACCAGGGGCGTGGAGGTGGTTTTGAACCAGCCAAACTGGCTGGGGTTGCTGACACTATAGTCACCGATGAGATCGGGTCGGCACCAGCCGGTGTCGCGGTCGGCATTGCAATCGCGATAGCTGGGAGTGAAGGGTTGGCCGCTCATCCAGTTGTAAGTGCCATTCATTTGCCAGCCGCCCAGAAGAAACTCCGCAGCCCTACTGCTGTTCGAAAGGAACTTACGTCCCTTGCCAACCGGAACCTCATAGAGCGAACCGATGAAGAAGACGTTCGGACGGTTGTTGTTCGAAACACCCCGTGCCAGCTTGGCGTCGCGCGGATAGTAAGTCGCGTCGTAGTCGATATTTTTAGAGAACGTATAGTGCGACATCACCGAGAGGCCGCCCTCGAAGCGTTTGTCAAAACGGAGCTGGATCGAATGGTAGTTATTCGAAGCGTCACTGCCGTAGTAACGGAGATTTTGCGCCCAGCCGAACTTCTGGAAGAATGGTTTGCGCTGATTGGTGGTTAAAGTACCAAAGCCATTGATGTCCGCTTGGTTGGGATCGTAGTCACCGCCAATACCGGCAAAGACGCGGGTCCCTTTGGTGCCGACATAGGCCGCTTCCACCGACATGCTCTTGCCGACCTGACGTTGGACGGTAAGGTTCCAAGCATCGACCGTGGGGAAGCGGATGGGGTTGGTGATCATGAACGCCGTCACGCCGTTGGGCAGCAGGCGATTGCCGTTGGGGCCAAGCGGCTGGCGGGCCAGAATCTGGGCGGGGTCAAGCGCGGTGGGTCCGGCGGTAAGCGCGAAGACGCGATCGAAGTTGTTGGCCGGTTGGTCGGACTGAATGCCGAGCACCGGCAGGTTCTGGGTAACATTGTGGCCAAAGATAGAGCCAAAGACGCCCAGGTTATAGCCACGGCCATAGCCTGCCCGGATGACCGTTTTGGGGTTCAACTGATAGGCAATGCCCAAACGCGGAGCGAAATTCGTTAGCGGCGAAGTTACATTGAGATCCAAGCCGACGCCGTTTTGCCCGGCAACCATAATCTCGCCGGTGGTGGAGTTCAAGAAGCCGCCCTGGTTCGGTCCGGAGACCTTTTGCGGACGGTAGATTTCCCAACGAAGACCATAGTTGACCGTAAGTTTATTGGTGATCCGCCAGGAATCCTGCGCGAAGAAGAACCACCGATTTTGGCTTTCGCTCGCGTTGAGCGAGTTCGAAACGTACCGCTCGAAACGGGAGACATCGCCCATCAGGAATGAAGCGAGGCCAGAGCCGCCGCCAGTGGGGCCTTGGGTGCGGGCGGCATCGAAATTGAGTTCTCCGGAACGATGCCGGTCACTCGGTACGCGCAGGTTAAGGGCCCGCCGGATGTCGGCACCGAATTTGAAGGTGTGGTTACCTTGAATTTTGGTCCAGTTATTCACAAACTGATACTGGCTCTCATTCTGAATCAGCGGACAATTACAGCCATTGACTCCGAGCGCATAGCCGAAGCGGAAGAGGTTACTGCCGTAGCCATTGATGAAGAAGGCCGGCATGCCGGAATTGAAGTTATCGTCCACGTTCAAGCCCGGAATCCCTGCGTCTTTGGCGGGGGCGGTCCCAATGCCATTGGGCTGGCCGAAGACTTTGTAGCGGAAGTAACCGAAGCGGAAATCGGTCAGCAAGGTCGGTTTCAAGGTGTAGTCGAAGCCGGCGGCGATCGAATGATTGCGGGAATCGGACTTACCCGCGTAAGCGTTGGTGGAGCCCGAAGCATCGAGGCCACCCCCACCGGCCACCAAGCCAAACGAACCTGGCGCCAGCACGCGGAATTGTTGCAGGCTATAGCGGCCGAAGATGTGCATTTTCTCCGTGGTGTAGTGGTCGACACGGGTGTTGAAGGCATCGTCGTCACTGCTCACCCCGCCCGAGGAGGAGAAGTTTGGCGCGTCGAGATTGGCGATGCTATTCGGCAAGGGGATGAACCGGAGCAGCGCCTGAGCTTGCGGCGCGAGTGCGCTGCTGGGGATGATGTTGCCCGGGAACTGGATGCGGGTCGCCGGAGTGCTGCCACTGCGCGGATCGAAGACATTGAGGCCCAGATTGTTAAGGTCACCGGTGCGCTCCGCCGCCGTCGGCACGCGCAGTAGCGCACCGCCGCCGGTGTTGCGGCGAGTCAATTGGACATCGCCGAAATAGAAGAGTTTATTCTTCTTGATCGGCCCACCGATGGAGGCGCCAAACTGATTCCATTGCGTAAGCGGAATGGTGCGGCCATTCGAGTTCGGAATTACGCGCGACTGAGTAAAAGGGTTGCGGGCCTGCATCTTGTCATTGCGCAGGAACCAGAACGCGCTGCCGTGCATTTGATTCGTACCGGACTTCGTCTGCGCGCTCACCACGCCGGCGCTCGCCACACCAAATTCGGCGTCGTAATTGGCCGTCGTAATTTTGGCTTCAGTGACGGATTCAAGCGTGGGATTGATCACAATCCAACCCAGCACCGCGTCATGGTTGTCCGTGCCGTCCAGTAAGTGGCTGGTGCCGGCGAAGCTCTGCCCATTCACCAGCATTCGGTATGAGCCTTGCGGATTCTCGGCGGAAGCCGCGGTGAGTGAGGTGGGGAAGGCCACCACTCCGGGCGTCATCAACTGGAAGTTAGTGAAGCGGCGATTGAGCACCGGTAGTTCGGTAACCGTCTTTTCGTTGTAAGTAGTCGCCACGTCGCTGCGCTCCGTCTTGAGGATGCCGGCCTCGGCGCTCACCTCCATCGTCTGGGTGACATCGCCCAGTTGCATCTGCAGCGCGACGCGGGTCTCGGTGTCGACCGACACGCCGACGTTATCCTGCACCAGAGCCTTAAAGCCGGCCGCCTCGACGCGAATGCGATAGCGGCCGACGATGAGAAAACGTTGGTTGAAGTTTCCCGATTCGTTGGTGGTGGTGGACGTGACAACGTCGCGTCCGGTATCGGTGATGGTGACTTTGGCGCCGGAGACTGCCGCCGCCGTGCTGTCGGTCACCGAACCGACGATGCTGCCGTAAACCGCTTGGCCGGAGCTGGAGGCCGCTGCGCAGAGCAGGGCGATAGGTATGACAAGTACGTTCTTC
>JBBQQS010000318.1:0-6324 GCA_038215525.1 Bryobacterales bacterium | reverse complement strand
ATGATCGGCATCGAAGGCGGCCACGCCATCGAAGATTCCCTGCGGCTGCTGCGCGACTTCAATGAACTCGGTGTCCGCTACATGACACTTACTCATACCAATACGAATAACTGGGCCGATTCCGAAGGCGACATCAACAATTCCGCCGTCAAGCATCACAACGGACTTACTCCTTTCGGCAAAGAAGTAGTGCGCGAGATGAATCGCATCGGCATGATGGTGGACATCTCGCATGTCGCCGACAAGACCTTCTACGACGTCATCGCGACGTCCACGGCGCCCGTGTTTGCTTCGCACTCTTCGTGCCGCGCGCTCGCAAGCGCCACCCGCAATATGACCGATGACATGATCCGCGCCCTGGCTACGAAGCAAGGCGTCATCAACCTTCACTTCTCCTGCGACTTCCTCTCGCAAAAGTCCTTCGACGCCTCGCCCACCCGCAATCCAGAACTGCGCGCCAAGCTGACGGCGATGATGTCCGAAGTCGCCGACCCCAAGGAGCGACAAGCCAAGATGCAGGCGATGACGGCCGGCGTGAAGCCCGTGCGCGCCACCTTGGCCGACGTCGTCGCCCATATTAACCATGTGGTGAAACTGGTAGGCGTAAACCACGTCTGCATCGGCTCGGACTTCGATGGCGTCAGTTGCGTGCCCATCGGCCTCGAGGACGTTTCGCAATGGCCTAACTTGACGCGCGCGCCGCTGGAAGAAGGTTACTCCGCCGACGACTTGCGTCAGATCCTGGGTAGCAACATGGTCCGCTTTATGCGCAGCGTGGAACAGCATATTGAGAAATGAGCCTGAAGACGACGTTTGATTCCAATACGGGATGAGCCTGAAGGCAGGTAATGGTACAGGCTGCCACGTGGTGGTGCAGTTCTTATAACCTGTCAGGAAGAATGCGGTGGGGTCGCGTCTAACTAACCGCATCTTGAGCTAACGGTGCCCCTACCCAGCGAAGACAAACTCAAGCCCAAACTCTTGTCGTGCTTCGAGCCGTCCTTGTCTGGGGCTCTGGGCCTGCCCGATCAATCCCGATCCAACACTCCGGCTCGGACATACCGCCCGCCAGCCAATTAAGCACATCCCAAACGGTAATTCGCAAGCCGCGACTACACGGTCGGCCGGAGCGCTTGGGGGTTCAATCGTGATACGGGGGGCCATTGTCCGAGAATATCCAGGCTTTCCCCTTATTCCGGAGCGACTAACTGCCGGTAGCTGCCGTAGCCTTCGGCTTCCAGTTGGCCCAGGGGAATGAAGCGGAGCGAGGCCGAGTTGATGCAATACCGGAGTCCCCCGGCGGCGGGCGGGCCGTCGGGAAAGACGTGGCCGAGGTGGCTATCGCCGTGGTTCGAGCGGACCTCCGTGCGAACCATCCCGTGCGTAACATCCCGGTGTTCGATGACGTACTCCGCCTCCACCGGCCGGGTGAAGCTGGGCCAACCGCAACCGGAATCGAACTTATCGCGCGACGTGAAGAGCGGCTCCCCGGAAACCACGTCGACGTAGAGGCCGGGCTCGTGATGGTCCCAGAAGTCGTTCTGGAAGGGCCGTTCGGTGCCGCTCTGCTGGGTGACTCGATGTTGCTCCGGAGAAAGACGGGCGAGGGCTTCGGGGTTTTTGGAATAGGTCGGCATGGGGTGGGCTTCTTCCCTCAAGTGTACGCTGTGGGCTAGCTAGCGTATGACCCCACAGCTCACGCTGCGGGCTAGTAGGGGGCTATTAGGAGGGCGAAGGTAACCCCACAGTTGACGGTCGGGGTTCGTAAGTGGTGGAAGCGCGTGCCGGGGCGCGGTTAAGCGGGCCGGAAGTCGATCGGCTTCGACGCGTCGATCACCAGGGACGTGATTCCGGAAAGGGCGAAGGTGGCGGCGCAGACGACGAAGAGGGCGTTCCAATTGGCTAGGGAGGGCGTTTCCCCAAGCACTGCGTGGTAGAGCAGCGGGGCCACGGCGGCTCCGAAGTTGCCCCACATGTTGGACCAGCCCATGATGGACGCGGTGAACGGGCCGCCCACATCCTGGGCGTACGCCCAGATGGCGGGGACGCCGAGATCGCTACTGAACGAAGTGAGACTCAGGCAGGCGATGATCGCCCAAGGGATTGCGCGAGACGACCCATCGGGCGGCAATTGGCCAAGGAGGACGCAGCCCACATAACCGGCGGCGGCGACGAAGCGAGTGGACATCAGCGGGAAGCGGCGGCCCCACTTAAGGCCAAAGCGCCGCGTGGCGGCGTCGGTCCACCAGCCACCGCACAGCATGCCGCCGACTCCGGCGAGGATGGGAATGGCGGTCATCGTGGCTTGCTCGTTCAAAGGAACGGCATGGACGCGCTCCAGATACCGGGGGAGCCACGTCACCACGAACAGCCAGCCTGCGTTCATCAGGAACTGTGTCACCGAACTGCCCCACAGGCTCAGGCTGGTGAGGACGCCGCGCCAGGGAAACGGCGAATTGCCCACGGCCGGTGCTGCGTCTTTCCGGATCAGCGCCCGCTCAGCGGAATTGCAAGCAGGATGTTCGGAGGGCGTGTTGCGGCAAATGACGGCGAAGGCGGCGGCGACCACGATGCCGGCCGCGCCATAGAGCAGGAGTACCGCTGACCAGCGACCGTCCCACAGGGTCATCAGGGAGGCGGTGAGAAGCGGCGCCAGGACGGCGCCCACGCGGCCGCCCATGGTGACGATGGAACTGGCGACGCCGCGCTGCCCGATGGGGAACCAGGCGCGCAGCATTCCGGAAGCGACAGGATAGGCTCCGGCCTGGGTGGCGCCGCAGAGGAAGCGCCACAGCAGGATGAGCGATACGGCCGACGTCGTTCCGAGCAACCCGGTGAAGAGGGACCACCCGGCGATCAAGATCGTCAGCATGATGCGCGGACCGAAGCGGTCGCTGAGCCAGCCGGCGGGGACTTGCCCCAAGCCATAGGACCAGAAGAAGGCGCTCAAAAACCAGCTCATCTGCGCTTGGGTCATGGCGAGATCTACGCGCATTCGCTCCGCGGCGATCCCGACGGCGAAGCGGTCGAGATACAGCAGGCAGGCCATCAACGTCAGCACTCCGGCGGTGACGAAGCGGATGCGAGTGGGCCGCATTAAGGGGCGCCCACGCAGGCGGACCAGACCCCGCGCTTCGCAACGGACACCGGGACGAGCCGTTCCGGCGAATGGCGAATCTGGTGTTCGACATCGCTGAGTGGGAAGCTGCCGCGTTCGTGCCGCAGCAGGACGACGTCGGCCTGCAGGCCGGTGCGCAAGGAACCGATGCGGTCCTCGAGCCGCATCGCCGTAGCCGGCGCCAAGGTAGCTGCGCGAATCACGGCTTCCATCGGCATGCCCAGATAGAGGAACTTGCTCATGGTGGTGGGCAGGTCCACCACGGGGCCGCGCAGGTTGAAGTGATGGAGGTCGGTGCTGATGGTGTCGGGCCAGAAGGCGAACTTCTGACAGGCCGGTTCGGCGACGCGCCACGCGAAGGCGCCGACACCGTGGCCGACGTCAAAGATGACGCCGCGCGAACGGGCTTCGAGCATGGCGTCGAGCGGGGCCCCGTGCTCGTCGAAGCAGTGGTCGGGATTCGGATGGTAGAGGTGGGTGTAGGTATCGCCGGGCCGCAGCGCCTTGAGGACGGTCTCGGTGGGAATCTTCGACGCGGCGTGATGAATCATGCACGGGCGCCCGGTTTGTTCCGCGGCTTCGAAGACGCCTTCGAAGCCGGCCCACTCGTTCTTCACGTCGTAGTTGGCGAGCCCCGACGTCAGCCGGACCTTCATCCCAATGAGTCGTTCGGGATAGCGCTTCACGCATTCGACGGCCGACGGAACGTGGGCGTGCCTGGCATCGTTCAGGTCTCCCATGTAGGGCGGGAAGTCAGGATGCCCTTGGATGCAGCCGATCATGGAGATGTTCAGCAGGGCAAAGACTTCTTCTTGCGCAGCCGGCATAACGAACCGTGCGAGGTTGGCGTAAGTGAGCGACCCCGCCGTGCCGGTGTCGAGCATGGTGGTGACGCCGGTGCGCAGCCCGGCGTCCACCGGGTCGATGGAATAGAGCCCGATCCCGCTGAAGACATGGACGTGCAGGTCGATCAAGCCGGGGGCGACGATGAGGCCACTGGCGTCGATCACATCTTCGCCCTGGGCGGTGAGGTTGGGGCCGATCTCGTCGATCACTCCGTTCACGAGGCGAATATCCACGCGCTGTGGAGCGCCGCCGCTGCCATCATAGACCGTGCCGCTGCGAATCAATGTATTGCTCATGGTGTTTGCTCCCGGTGGGTGGTGACGATTTGCCGGATGGCGGCGACGATCTCTGCCGCGTCGGACTGCTTCAGGCATTGCGCATAGAGTATGGCGAGGTTGGGCGAGCGTTCGTCTTCCGCCAGTAGAATGCGTCGGGGCCGGTGATGCAGCGCGTGCAGCAGATCGCGCACTGGCAGGCCGGCAGATTCGATGCGCAGGTTCGGGTACAGCTGGCCGTTCGCACCGCAGGGCTGCCGCGTGATGCGCAGCTCCGGCAGATCGCGAAGGCCGGCTTCGATCTCGTCGATAATGGCCCCCCACGCGGCGTATTCGGCCGCGTGATCGCGAGTGCCGTAGCGGCGCAGGGCAGCCATCACGCCGACGATGGCTTCCTTACTCACTTTCATCGAACGCCCGATGCCATGCCGCGGCGGACGGCTGATCCAGCCGCGCTCCACCCAATGCTGCAAGGACCAGGTTCCGTTGCGGACATCCATATCCACCATCTGCACCCAGGCACTGCGAATCAGCTCTTCGCGGCCGCAGAGAATTCCTGAAGCCTGCGGACCGCCGAGATGCTTGCCGCCGCTGTAGGCGATCAGGTCGGCGCCGTCACGGCTGAAGGCTGCGAGGTTCTCGGCCGGCGGCAGGGCACACGCGGCATCGACGATTAAGGGCAAGCCGTGGCGATGAGCGAGGTCGGCGAGCGCGGCCAAGTTAGGCCGCTCGGTGACCTCGAGCCAGACGTAGCCAATGGCCGCGGTCTTCGCGCTGATGGCTTGCTCGATCTGCCGCAGCGCGCCTCCGTTCTCGGTGACATCGGGGGCGTGATAGTCGACCAGCACCAGTCTCGCGCCGCTGAGCCGGAGGGCGTGGTCATAGTCGAAGGGGCCGGGGATCGGGAAGACGATCTCGTTCCGCGGACAACCGGCGATATCGGGAAGCTCGTCCATGATCTCCGGGCGATTCCCCGCCAGACAGGCCGCCGCGGCGAGCGACAACGCCGCGCCCGCGCCGCAGGTGACGATGCCGGCTTCGGCACCCGTCGTCTCCGCAATCAGGCGGCTGGCGGCGTTCAGCAGATCGTCAATCTCAAAGTACTCGCTGCTGGCGGCGGCCATCGCCGCCACCACGTCCGGATGCGGGCAACTGCCGCTGACTCGCGTGGCGTAGCCAACGCCATTGATGATCGGCCGGATGCCGAGGGCGTCGAAGACGTCAGGCAGCACTGGCGCTTCTCCGCGAGAAGGCATTCGCCGGGTTGATCACCATCATCTGGTGGATCTGCTCGTCCGTCACGCCGCGTTCGCGCAGCAGCGGCACGAAGACTTCGAGAATGTACCCGTATCCCTTTCCGCCGGTGTATTTGAGGTGGTTCAACATGCAGATGTCCTCGGAGAGCAGCACCTGATGGGTGAAGCCCGCCTGCACCAGGTTGGCCACATTGTCGGCGCGCACCCATTCGGGCTGGTAGTCGAGATAGCCGATGTTGTCGACTTCGAGATAGACGCCCTTTTCGGCGATCGGCAGCAGATGATGCACGCCAACGCGATCGCCGAGGTGGCCGATGATGACACGGCTGAGGTCGGCGCCGAACTCGGCCAGCATGTCGATCTGTTCCATGGCCAGCGTTCCCCAGCGCGTGGTATGCGTCGAAATCACCACGCCGGTGCGCGCTTGCGCCAAGGCTGACGCGCGAAAGACGCGCTCCTCGGCCGGCTTGATGTAGTGGCGTCCGGTGCCGATCTCGCCGATGAAGCCGGCGCGAATGCCGGTGTCGCCGACTCCCACCTCGATCTCGCGCACGAGGATATCGGCCAGTTCACGGCTGCTCTTCTCGGCCACAATGGGCGGATAACCGAATTCGCGATACCAGCCGCAACCCATCACCACCTGAATCCCAGTGCGCTCGGCAAAACGCGCCAATCGCCGCGGATCGCGGCCAATCTCATCGAGCGTCACATCGCAAACGGTGCGCCCGCCGCGGCTGGTGAACTCCTCGATTTCCTTCGCCATCACGTCTTCGTCGTCGATGACGAGCTGATAGCCGTAACCGGGGTAATGGTCCATCGCATCGAGGAA
>JBBQQS010000317.1:0-6326 GCA_038215525.1 Bryobacterales bacterium | reverse complement strand
TGGCTTAGATGTTGGGGCAGCGCGATCGGTTGCAAACCCACGCCGAGGTAGCCACGGACCACGCGTCCACCGGAGACCAAAGCCTCCGCCACGCGGCTAAGCGTCGAGAACGGCAGCGCGATACTACCGACGCGGGAGAGCCCGCGGGTGGCCATACCGATCAGCGCGTGCCCGGCGCTCACCACCAAGCCGCCCGAAGCGCCGGGGTAAAGGCCCATGTCGAGCCGGAGCATCCGGTCCACTTGGCCGCCGCGCCAGGTACGCCATCGGCCGGCGGCGACGGAGATGATGCCCATCGAAGCAGTGAGTCCGGCTTCGCTGGAGCGCCCGACGGCGAGTGCGAGGTGGCCCGCTTTCCAGGCTTGCTGGCTCTGCGGAAGCGCGGGGGCGGTGACGGATTCACCCAAGCGCAGGACGGCGATGTCGGTGCCGGGGTCGCGCCCGGCGACGCTCGCGTCGACCTCTCGGCCATCGGGCAGCACCACCGCGCGGAGTTCCTGCTGATGGAGCGCGTGGTCGGCCGTCACCACCACCGCACCCTCCGCATGGGGCCACAGGATCCCCGCCGCGAAAGTACTATTCGAGTTCTGCAGCGCCACCACGTGTTGGCCCGCCATTTCAACGGCGGACGCGAGTTGCTCTGACCACGCCGCTAGTTCATTCACCATGTTTTCTCCTTGCACGACTCTGAGTTTGCCAGGAGAGGCCGTCAGAAAGAACCGGGAGATCGGACGGTTTCACTGGCTAGCCGATTGGCCGGGAGAAATTCCAGACCAGGTGGATCACCTAACCCGAGTCGCCATGGACTAGCCCTCGGCCGGTCGTTCAGAAGCGGTTTCCCCGTCAGTCGGAGCGGAAAAATGAGTATTGCCGTTAAGATTCATATTTTCAATGGCCTACGCGGAAACCCAGGGATGCGCGTGGATGCCCCCGATTGGGAACAAGTACATTACTTTGTTTAACTTATAGGCAAAGTGCGGCGATCGGCGCAGACCAGGGCCCGACTTTACAGTCAGACTTGTTAGAGCAGCATTCCCGCGATACATGCCGACATGAAATTGGCCATCGAACCCGCAGCGACCGCGCGCACACCCAGGCGCGCCAAGTCCGACTTGCGCGACGGCACCAGCGCTCCGATGCCGCCCACTTGAATAGCGATCGAGCTGAGATTGGCGAAGCCGCAGAGGGCGAAGGTAGTGATGACGACCGAGCGCGGATCCATCGAAGGACCCACCTGGCCGAGCTTGATGAAAGCCACGAATTCATTGAGAACCAGGCGGGTACCGAGCAGGTCACCGACCTTGCCCGCGTCCTTCCAACTGACGCCCATCAGCCAGGCGAGCGGCGCGAAGAGCATGCCGAAAAGCTCCTCGAGCTTCGCCGGAAACCAGGGCAGCAGCCCGTGGACCCAACCGAAAAGGCCATTCACCAAAGCGATCAAGGCGACGAAGGCGATCAGCATGGCGCCGATGTTGAGCGCCAGTTGCAGGCCATCGCCAGCACCGCGCGCGGCGGCGTCAATAATGTTGACGCCCGGCTTTTCGACATCCAGCCTCACGGTGCCGGCGGTTTCGGGCTGACCGGTTTCGGGCACCATCATCTTTGCGAGCATGATGGTGGCGGGCGCGGTCATCACCACGGCGGTAAGCAGGTGCTGGATGGGCACTTTGGCGATCTCGACATAGGCCACCATCACGGCGCCCGAAACGTGGGCCATCCCGCCGGTCATGATGGTGAAGAGTTCGCTCTGCGTAAGATTGGCGAGGAAAGGCCGGATGGTGAGCGGCGCTTCGGTTTGCCCCATAAAGATGCCAGCGGCGACGCAGGTGCTTTCGGCGCCACTCGCGCCCATCACCCGCCGCATCACCACGGCCATCGCGCGGATGATCACTTGCATCACGCCGAAGTAATACAGCACGGAAAAGAGGGCCGAAATGAAGATGACGATCGGCAGCACCTTGAAGGCGAAGATCGGGGGATCGGTATTCGAGAGGTTGCCGAAGAGAAAGGTGCTTCCCTGCTCCGCATAGGAAAGCAAAGCATTCACCGCTCCCGAGGCGGCTTCAAAGACCTTGCCGAAGCTGGTTTTAAGCACCAGGAAGGCGAAGGTGAATTGCAACCCCAAGCCCCAGAGGACGATATCGCGGCGAATGGCACGGCGGTCGGTGGAGAGCAGTACGGCGGTGGCGAGGATGACCACAATTCCGAGCAAGCCGGTGAATCTGTCCATGAGCGAAAGCAGGCTCCTTCGGGGTTTACGTCATCGCAGAGTAACACATCGGCTCAAGCGTAAGCGCTCCGAGGTCCCAATTCCACAGCATCCATTTTGCCGAGCTTGCCGTCGAGCACGGTGAAGCGCAGGATGGTGCGCATCTGATGCCAGCCTTGGCGGCCGCAGGCGCCCGGATTTAAATGGATAAGCGAGCGCGCAGGATCACGTACGACTTTGAGGATGTGCGAGTGGCCGCAGATGAAGAGCCCAGGGCGGCGGGCGTCAAGCTCGGGCTGGATGCGCCGCTCGTAAGCGCCTGGATAGCCGCCGATGTGGGTCATGTAAACGCGCAAGCCTTCGCACTCCCAACTGAGGTCCCTCGGATATTGGTTGCGGATCTCGTCGCCATCGATGTTGCCGTAAACGCCGCGCAGGGGCTTGAAGGCTTGGAGCGGCTCGAGGACGTCGGGGCCGAAGTCGCCTGCATGCCAGACTTCGTCGCAGTCGGCGAGGTAGTTCAGGATGGCGGGGTCGAGGAAGCCGTGCGTGTCGGAGAGCAAGCCAATGCGCATGCTTTATAGCGACGCGCGGACGACGAGGGAGAAGGCAGCCGAGACCCGTCCGTCAATCGCGACCGTCACCGGCACCGTCATCGGCACCGTCACCGGCACCGTGCCGTTGGGGACGGAATTCGAAAGCAGGACGCTTACCTGATGGAAGCCATTGGCCGACTGCACGGACTGCGGCGTGTGCTCAATGCCGCCGATATTGACGACCACCCGGCTCGCCGAGACCATGTCACCTAAGCCGGCCACGCTGAAGACAATGGTCTCACCGAGACGCGCCGGACGGTTGGCATCGATGTTAGCGCCCAGTTGGGCTGTGGCGCCAGTCACCTGGGGTGGCGGCGGATCCACCACAAAGAGAATTGGCAAGCTGGTGTCGCTACCCACGGTGACCCGCAATGGAAGCGCGCCCGCCGCTAAGCCGGTGGGCACCGGGAACGTGAGCGTGTTGCCGTTGAGCGCCGCGCCAGCGATGGGGCGATCGTTCAACTGGACCGAGACTTGCCCGGAGACGCTGGGTCCGCGGAGTTGCACGGTAGCCGTGGAGCCAGAAGCGGCACTGGCCGGCGACAAGCTCAAGACCCGGGTGTTGGCGGGCAGGAGGTTGAAGCTGCCGATGGGCAAGGTCTGCAAGCCCGAAACTAAGGTGACGCTCGTCGGGCCCGCCGGCGCATTCGCGGCGACCAATACGTTTACCAGCAAGCGGTTATTGCCGGCCACCCACATGCGGCGCACGACGACGTCGCTAACGCCGAAGCCCAGCGATACCTGGCCGTCGATAAAGTTGGTGTTAACGCCCGTGATCTCGATCATCGATTCCGTCCCGACGGGCAGGCTGCTGGGGCTGGTAACAAACGAGCTGTCACTGCCCTCGAGCGTGACGGTGAGCGGATTGTTGCCGGAGAGGAAGAGCGAGCTTTGGCCATCGGGATTCAGCGCCACCACCGCGGCGCGATGGCCGTTGGCGGCAGAGGGCGCGAGCACGGTTAAGCGCTGCGAAGCATCGTCATAGCCGCGGCTGGTGGCGACCATGCCATCCACCAGAATGCGCGTTTCGGCGGACAGGTTCGTGCCGCCGATCGACAGGAGCCGCACGCCGTTGTCGTTAATCGCATTCAAGTTTGCCACCTGCGGCGGCTGACGTTGCACCAACCAAAAGGCGCTGGGCTGCACGTAGACTTCGCTCGCGTTCTGGAACACCATGTGGTTGGCGCCGGGATCGGCGAAGGGATTGAAGGCCAAGTCCATCTGGACGAAACGGCCATCCTGCGAGTAAGGCCGGGAGCTCGAAACGTTGGCCGCGCCACCCACGGCCCGCACTTGCAGGCCCGGCGACAATTGGTTGTTCGTGGTGAGTCCGCCACCGAAGGCAAGGATGAAGTTACGGCCGCCGTTAGTATTCACGAAGCCTGGCTGCACGGCCACTTGCCCGGGGAAGCTATAAGTCTGCAGGCTGTGGAGCGTCAGGCTATTGCGTCGGGTGACATTGAAGTTGATCTCGGAGACGTTGTTGGCCGCGCGCACGGTGGTCGGAGAGGCGAAGTTGAAGTCGCGTGTACCGGGGAAAAACTGCGTGTCAAAGTAGCCGCCAAAGTCGATGTTGCGGCGGTCGACATCGAGGGCCGGGATCATGCCGGCGGGGAAGGCTTCGTTGCCTTGGGGCGGCGGCAGCGGCTGGGCGTAGATCAGATACTGGCCGGGCGGGATGCCCTCAATGCGGTAGGTACCATCCGGGTTCGTCACCGTGCTCACCGCCGCGCCCGCCGGCGACATGGCGACGACGGAAGCGTAAGCCAAACCCGCACCCTGTGCCGTCACGCGGCCTGAGATACTGCCGAAGTTAGCTTGCGAAGCGCGCGTCGGGTAGAGGGTCGAAATGCCCGCGATGTCGTCCGCGGCCAGCGGCCGGCTCTTGGTGACACCGCGCGTGATCGAGGTCGCCATCACGCCCGAGGTCATGCTGTGCTGTAACCCCAGCGTATGGCCGAACTCATGCACCAGCGTGCCAAAAAAGCCTTCGCTAAAGGAGGGGCAAGGGCACGGCGAGCTCTGCACGTTCGAGAAGTTGCGCGGCAAGGCGACCACCGAGCGTAGGATCGGGATGAACGACTGGGTGGAATTCACACCACCGTCTTCCACCACCTGCGGACCACCGTAAGCCAATGTCCCCGGCGGCAGGTCATCGAAGGTGACTTCGATCGAAGGCGTGAACGAGACGGGAGACGAGGCCGAGCGGATGCCGCCAAAGGATAGGCGCAGATCCGAGACGTCGACGTCGTTCCAGACCTTGGCCGCTAAACGGATCTGGCTGTGGAGCGATGCGATCGAGTCGCCGGGTAGCAGCTGAGGGGCGGTATCGGCAATAAAGAATTGGACGGTGCGGCCGGGGATGGCGGAAAGGTCAAACTTGCGCGGGATCGGGACGAGCGTGCCGGTGCGGGTGTTGTAAGTGACGAACGAGTAGTGGCCCGAGGCCAGAGTGGCGATCGAAAGGAGAGCCGCGAGCAGTCGCTTCATTTCCCCACGCTCCGGTTGGCCATGCGCTGCCGCAGCGAAGTGAGCGTCATCCGAACGCCAGCGTCCTGCACTTCCTGGCCCATGCCATCGAGCATCGCCACGTCGCTGATCGCGGCGCGAACCGCCGTCGGTGTCGTCGCCGTCGACCGTACCTCAAACTTGCCTTGTGATAGGCCAATAATCTGGGTGAAGCCATTGGGCGAGGTCCACAGGAAGAGGACGTATTCGACGCCCGGCTGAAAGTCTGGCGATCCGGCGATCGACTGGCGGATGTTGCCGACCTTGCCACCGGGCACCGAGAACCGGGCCTGGGTGGCAGGCACGCCCTTCAGGGTTTCGACAATCGTCACCGAGCAGTGCGTATAGATCATCGCGCCCCGGTACGCGCCGCCGCAGTTCGATACCTTGCCGCGCACTACCTGCGTGGATTTGTCGATCAGCCCGTCGATCCCCAACAATTCGAGCGTTGTCGCGGGGCACAAAATGGCCGCGAGACCACAGAGAATCGAGACTTGAACGAAACGGATCATTGGCTGGAACCCCTAGGTAGCACGTACTGTGCCATTGCTCCACATTGCAAACAGGCCACTTAGACGCCCCTTGGGCCGCCGGCTGTATCTCCCCGACACAGGTTGTCTCACCGCCGGGGACAAAACTTCTAACCCGGCTCTTGCTAGGATGATTCGGTGACTCGACGAACTTTTTTTCTTACTACCGGGGCGGCCTTGGCGGCCCCCAGCGAGCGGATCAACATGGGCTTTATCGGCCTGGGCGGCATGGGTACGGGCCGGCTGAAGGGTTTTCTGAAGCATCCCGACGTGAACGTCGTCGCCCTCTCTGACCTCGACTCCGGCCACCTCGCCCAAGCCGCCCAAATCGTCACCAGTAGCGGCCAACTAGTGCCAGGCACTTTCTCTGACTTTCGTAAGTTATTGGATAATAAAGAAATCGACGCCGTCTGCATCGCCACCCCAGACCATTGGCACGCCATGCCCACCGTCCAAGCCTGCCAAGCCGGCAAGGACGTCTTC